>JAIOII010001457.1 GCA_019912685.1 Kofleriaceae bacterium | reverse complement strand
CGACGATCCCGAGTGGCGCAGCCGCCCGGCGCCGGATCCCGACGCGCCGGCGCCTGGCGAGGATCTCGATCCGCGCGTCGCCGCCCGCGCGCTCGCCGATCCCGCGCTCGTCGACGGTCCGCGCACGCCGTCGCGACTGGTGCCGCCGTGGACCTTCCCCTTCCCGCAGGTTCCCGACGAGCGGATCCTGCGCGCCGCCTTCGCCGGCAAGCCGATCCTGCCCGTCGTGCCGGACGTCGGCGAGCGCGAGGGCAAACCGGAAGATGAGCGCGAGCTCGACGAGGAGGCGCTGCGCGGCGGCCGCCCGCGCCTCGCCCAGCACAAGCCCGGCGAACGCCTCCGGGACAAGGAGGGCAGGCGCGATCCGGGCAAGAAGCCGGGCAAGGGCGACAAGGGCGCACGGCGGCCCGGACTCTCCAAGGCCGCCGCGGAGGTGCTCGAGGCCCAGCGCAAGCAGGCGGAGAAGGACTACGCCGCCGATCCCAGGATCAAGAAGAAGAAGGGAGAGAAGCCGGGCAGGCACGAGAAGCAGAAGCCGGACGTCGAGGCCGCGTCCAAGGACCCGGCCAAGGAGAAGGCGGCCAAGGCACGCGACAAGATGGTCGCCGGCATCGCGATCAAGGAAGGAGCAGGCAGCGGCGTCGGTGGCGGCGGTGTGGGCGCGGCCGCGGTCGAGCAGTGGCAGAAGCAGAACGTCGACAAGGCCAACGAGATCCCACCGCCGCCGGCTCCCGACGATCAACGCTTCGTCACCACCTTCAAGGACGCCGAGGTCAAGCGCCGGGACCTGACGCCCCGGGAGAAGCTGAAGCTGCTCACCGACGCCGAGAAGGCGGTGACGCCGGCCGAGCAGCCCGACAACGTCCCCAAGATCCCGAACCCCGACGACGTCGGTGAAGCCCGCAAGGTCGTCGCCGCCAAGACCAAGCGCAAGCTGCCCGAGCAGTCGCTGCCCGATCTCGAGCCGACGCCGCTCGGCAATCAGCCGCAGGTCGGCATGTCGCTGCGCATGGGCGAGGACAAGCAGCTCCACGTCTTCCAGGAGGTCAAGGGCACCGACGGCAAGCCCAGGGAGATGGAGATCAAGGTGGTCCCCGAGGACCACAAGGGACCGCCCGACAAGAACACGATCTTCATCAAGACCCCGAAGCCGACCGACAAGACCTCCGAGTCGCTCGACAAGCTGGCCGAGTCGGGGAAGCAGCAGCAGGCCGAGCTGCAGAAGCAGAAGGGCAAGAAGGGCAAGGGCATCACCCTGGCCGAGGGCGACACCGCGCCGCTCAAGCCGCCCACCGTGCCCGACTTCGCCAAGGTCGATGTCGGCGACGTCGTGGCCAGGGCGCTGGCCGCGGGCAAGCGCGCCAACGCAGTCCAGGTCGTCGAGGCCGCGCGCGCCGCCTTCGCCGGCGGCAAGATGGAGAAGGGCGAGGTCTCGAAGTTCATCGAGAGCGAGGAGCCGCTCATCGAGGCGGAGCTACGCAAGGTGGCGACCGCGGCCAAGGTCTCGGAAGAGGCGCTCAACGCCAAGGTCGAGAAGGAGACCAAGGCCAACGCCGAGAAGCACGACGAGGCCCGCGACAAGCTCGACGAGTCCTACAAGTCGGCGAAGACCGTCACCCACGGCGGCTACGAGGAGAAGGGCGACTTCATCGTCGAGCTCAAGGAGGCGATCGACCGCGGCGCCGAGGAGGAATACACCAGGGCCCAGGGCGGCACCGATCCCAAGGAGGTGCGGCGCAAGCAGAAGCAGTACAACGAGGAGTCGGACAACAACGTCATCTGGTGGCGCGCCGAGTACAAGCGCGCCGGCGAGCGCCGGGTCGAGCAGCTCAAGGAGGCCGGCCGCAAGCAGATGACGGCCTACGACGCCGCCGCCGAGATCGACTACAAGCAGATCGATCTCCAGCTCAAGGTCAAGACGCTCGAGGAGCGGGCGGCCATCATGGCCGACCCGACCAAGGACGGCTACAAGCTCTATCACGCGACCAAGGCCTGGGTCGATCAGCGCAAGAAGGAGCTGGGCGTCGACGTCGGCAAGCTGATCAAGAAGGCCGGCGACGAGGCCGAGGCCTACCGCATCGACATCGGCGCCGCCGGCGTCGAGGCCAACAAGCTGATCGACGCCTGGGCCGACGTGCAGCTCGGCCGCGAGAAGAGCTGGTGGAAGAAGCTGCTCGACGCGCTGTTCGAGTGGCTGGGCTACACCAGGGAGAAGTCCAAGGAGTGGAAGGACGTCACCTTCGAGGACAACAGCGCCAACCTGGCCAAGGACAACATCTGGCTGGCCAAGTTCCAGCTCGGCTTCAGCACCGACCTCACCATGGAGGAGGTCGAGAACAACAAGAGCCTGACCGAGGAGCAGAAGGCCATGGCCAAGGTCATGGTCGCCAGCAAGGGCAAGGACTCGGCCGGCGCCCTGGCCGCGGCCCTGGTGTCGCGCATCTCGCAGCAGCGCCGCGTCGTGCTCCTGCGCTCGTTCCACGACGAGGTCATGACCTGGGGCGACTCGGCGTCGCTCGATCGCATCGGCACCGGCCAGGGCGGCAACGTGTCGTCGGGCTTCGCCATGGCCAAGGCCATGCAGATCTACGCCGCCGGCGTCGATCAGGTCGGCACCAACGAGGGCTCGACCGCCGACGGCAGCGGCATCTTCGGCGCCCTCAACGGCCTGACCCCGATCCAGGGCCGCGCCGTCGAGCGTGCCTACTTCGAGAAGTACGGCCGCAACCTGCGCACCGACCTGCGCGAGGAGATGTACGACTGGACGCAGCAGCTGACCGGCTCGCGCGGCGACTACGACCGCTCGATCCAGCTGCTCGAGGGCAAGGGCGCGGCGGCGACCGCGGTCGAGATCCACCAGGCGATGAAGGAGACGTTCCTCGGCACCGGCTGGGGTACGGACTCCGAGGCCGTCCACCGCCTGCTCAAGGGCAAGAACCCGGCCGAGATCGCGCTCATCAAGGCCGAGTACAAGCGGCTGTACGGCAAGGAGATGATCGCCGAGGTCGACTCCGAGCTCGACGACGGGTGGTCGACGCAGCACGACGTGCAGCGCTTCTACGCCACCCTGCGCGGCGATGAGAAGACGGCGCGCACCATCGAGGCCGATCAGGCGATGCGCGGCAGTGCCTTCTTCGGGCTCAAGACCGACAAGAAGCAGCTCGAGGGCGTCTACGAGCAGATCAACCAGGAGGTCGAGAAGGAAGCCAAGGAGAAGGGCTGGGACACCGAGCGGGTGCAGCGCGAGATCGCCAAGCGCTACGCCGAGCTCGACCAGGACTACGAGCACAAGTACGGCTTCGACTTCCCGCAGAACAAGCGCAAGCCGGGCGAGAGCGCGCTGCGCACCGCGATGCGCGACAGCTTCACCTGGGGCACGGGCAAGGGCGCGTTCAACTTCACGACCTCGACCGGCGACCTCGACATCCTGCTGTCCTACAGCGACGTCGGGCTCGAGAAGGACTCACCCGACATCAAGAAGGTGTTCCAGCAGCACCGCGCCGAGGTCTCGACGGCGCGGGTGCAGATCGAGCACCGCGGCATCTTCTACTCCGACGACAAGGAGATCGACAAGGCGCTCAACGCGCCCAGCGAGGCGGCCTACAAGGACGCGCTGCGCGACGAGCAGCTCGCGCTCGACAAGCAGCGCGACAAGGCGTTCGACGATCTGGCCGAGCGCCGCGCCAAGGAGCTCGAGAAGGCCAAGGATCCGAAGCAGAAGAAGGAGATCCTCGAGCGCTACAAGGAGGAGGAGAAGAAGCTGCGCCGCGAGTGGGCGCCGACCGGCGACGCCTACGCCGGGAAGGTGCGCGAGGCCAAGAAGACCGCCGAAGGCAAGGCCGCCGCGGACGCCGGCGTCACCTTCGACATGATGAAGCAGGTCTGGAAGGAGAAGTACCAGCCCTGGAACGAGAAGCACAACTTCGGCGACAAGAAGGGCTTCGAGGAGGCGATCAAGGGCGACACCGGCCTGGGCTGGATGAACTTCGACACCAGCGTCGACTTCTGGGGCAACAAGCGCACCGCCGAGAACGACAAGACCCTGGCCCTGCTCGCCGGCAAGGGCTTCCTCAGCCGCGAGGACAAGCTGTACTTCGCCATCGAGGGCGGCGGCACCGACGAGGACATCGCCAAGGAGCAGTTCGCCGACCTCGACTCGGTCGAGTCCAAGGAGCTGCTCGCCCGCCTGGGCAAGAAGCGGCTCGGCATCTCCGACCCCGACAAGGCCGCCGCGGCGGCGCGCAAGTGGGTGATGGGCGACTTCTCCGGGCGCGAGGGCCAGGATCAGGAGATCGCGATGATGGGCGTGCCGCGCACGCCCGAGGAGCACCTGGCGATCGCCCATCGCCGCAAGGAGATGGAGGAGAACTCGGGGCCGCGGCGCATCGCCAACATGGCCGGGACCCTGGTGCCGGCCGGCGGGCTCCTGACGCTGTTCCCGCCCACCGCGCTGCTCGGCGCCGGCATCCTCGGCACCACCGCGCTGGCCAAGGGCATGTCGAGCTTCGACGCCTCGTCGATGGAGGCGCTCGACTACGACGTCAAGCGCTTCGAGAAGCTCAAGCAAGAGGCCGACGAGCTGCGCGCCAAGGGCATCGAGCCCGGCGATCCCGAGTGGGAGAGGATCGATCACGACCTGACGGTGCTGCAGGAGAGCCTGAAGACGTCGGTCCAGATCCACCGCGCCCAGGTCGACGCCATGACCGACGTGATCACCAACGTGGTGACCGCGGTCGTGACCATCGCGGTGATCGCGATCTCGATCCTGGCCGCGCCGGTGACCGGTGGCGCCTCGGCGGTGGCGGCGTTCGCGGCGATGACCGCGGTGATCGGCGCGGTGGCGGCGACGGTCACCAACATCGCGGTCAAGATGGCGCTCAAGGGCGACGCCTACGGCTGGGAGGAGATCGGTTACGACGCCGCCGTCGGCCTCGTCGAGGCGGTGGCGTCGGGCCTGACCGCGGGTCTGGGCGACAAGTTCCTCAAGGTCGGCTTCCTGGCCAAGATGGCGCAGGGCGGCCTGATCTCGCGCCTTGCCGCCCACGGCCTGGCCAACGCCGCCGAGGGCGTGATCCAGGCCCTGCCCGGCGCGCTGGCGGGCAACATATTAAATGATGAGCTGATGCGCGGCCCCAACCCGCTGGCCGCGGTGCTGATGGGCACGGTGACCCAGGTCGGCATGGCCGGCGGCATGTCGGGCGTGATGGGCGGCCTGTTCGGCGGCGTGCGCAAGCCCAAGCAGTTCATCACCCCGGGCGCGTCGCAGTACGATGACCTGTTCGACGCCTACCAGAAGAAGTTCCCGGGCGCGACGCACGAGAAGTTCCGCACCGAGCTGCACGTCGGCATCATCAAGGGCGATCACCCGAGCCTGGGCAAGCAGGAGCTGGCCGATGTCGCGCGCGACACCATGCTCTCGGGCGCCGACAAGGAGACCCAGAAGGCCTTCAAGAAGGTCAAGGTCGAGGTGGTCACGCCGGAGGAGTTCACGGCGCTGACCAAGAGCCAGGCCAAGGGCGAGGCGGTGGTGATGTTCCGCAACGGCGAGCCGACCGTCGTCGTCAAGGCCGGCACCGACTTCAAGAACCTGCACCGCGAGCTGCCGCACCTGACGCAGTCGCTCGCCGAGGACACCAGGCGGCTCGTCGCCAAGCTCGACGAGGCCTTGATGGACAAGTGGCCACACCTGCCGATCGAGCAGCAGGTCGACATGTACAAGGCCAAGTTCGAGCTGGAGATCAAGGCCCACGAGCAGATGCTCGACGGGCTCGGTCGCAAGGCCAAGAAGCTCGGCGAGGCCGGCGTCGAGTCGGAGCGCGACTACCTCGAGCAGACGCTCATCAACCTGCGCAAGAAGGCGAAGGAGGTCGACCACCTCGACATCGACGCCATCAAGGCCGGCCAGAAGAAGCCGCCGCCGTTCTGGGACGACCCACCGCGGCTGTTCAGCAAGGAGACCGAGGTCAAGTTCGGCACCTGGAAGAAGGCCATCGACGCTGGCGCGGTCGATCCCGACTTCGAGCTCAACCGCAACCTCACACGCGCCGAGGTCGGCGAGGCCTTCGACAACGGCTACGTCGTGGTCAAGGACGAGCTCAGCGACTCGATCCCCAAGCTCAGGCGACGGCTCGGCCCCGACGGCAACCCGGTCGACATCAAGGAAGAGAAGATCCTCGTCGCCACCAAGAAGTCCGGCGTCGAGGGTGGCCCCAAGGACCGCCACCTGGAGTTCAAGGTCGTCGACCGCGGCGACTACCCCGACCCGCCGGAGGGCCACTACTGGGCAGAGACCGGCGAGACCGGCGAGGGAGCGCAGAAGTACCAGCTGCGCAAGTTGAGCGAGTCGCAGGTCACCGCCAAGACCATGGACGCGAGGCCAGCCAAGGTCGAGGCCCTCAAGGAGCTCGAAGGTCAGCGCTGGGTTCGCAAGGTCGACGACCAGGGCAAGGTCACGTGGGACAAGGAGATCGTCGCTGACGCCGAGCACGACTGGGCGACGCGCCGCAAGAACCTGGCCGCGGAGACCCTGGACAGGCCCGCGGCGCCCGAGGGCTTCCAGAAGAGGTTCGAGGACAAGCTCGACGCGACCCAGCTACCGCCGGGCGAGGACACCGCGATCATCCGGCGCTGGGCGAAGTCGATGGAGGAGGCCAGTGACGTCACGGCGCTGCTCAAGCGCTTGCAGCTGATCCCGGACAGCGGCGACCTCTCGGATCTGGCGAGGCAGCTCGGCATGTCCGCCGACGACCTGGCCAGGAAGCTCGAGAGCGACGTCCCGCTGGACAAGGCGTTCGAGGCGCTGCAGAAGAAGATCAAGACCACGCCGCCCGGGCCGCTCACCGAGACCCAGTACGACGCCTTCCGCGGGGCGTTCCGCGAGGAGTTCGGCAAGATGATGGCCGACCTCCCCGAGCCGCTCCGCATGAAGCTCATGCTCGGCGGCGTGGTCGACAGCAAGCCGGTCAAGGGCCTGCTCGACCTGCTGCCCGATCCGGCGTCGAAGGGTCACTTCTTCCGCGAGTTCGTGCGCGCCGACCTCGCCCGCGCCGTCACCGATGTCGGCGACGATCTCAAGGTCCCACGCATCAAGCTGGGCGACCAGCTGGACGACTTCCCCCTCCAGCACAAGACGCCGCCCGGCACCAAGGCGCCGACGCGCGACTTCGACGACGTCTACGATGTCGACCAGCCGCTCGGCCCCAATGGACCCGAGAAGGGCATCTGGCTGGCCGAGTACAAGTCCGGGCCCGGCGCCTTCAAGGTCCAGCAGGCCCTCGACTACGCGGCGATGCTCGAGCACGCACAGCGGCTCGACTTCGAGGCGACCGGATCGACCGCCGTCAAGGAAGGATTCAAGCCGCAGATCAAGCAGGCCAAAGGCGTGGCCATGGTCTTCGACAACAAGGCCTCGGCGGTGTCGGCGATGGAGAAGCTGGCGGAAGCCGAAGGCGCCGGCGGCGACGCGTTCCGCAAGATGTTCGGCAGCCAGGACAAGCCCGGCTTCCACATCGGCTTCTACAACAAGGAGACCGGGAAGCTCGAGTTCATCCCGCGCCAGGATCTCGACGCTTTCATCGAGACCCTGGGGCCGAAGAAGCCGCCGCCGCCCGGGCCCCTCGACCTGCCGGCGGCGGGCTCGGCGGCGTTCGTGCCTGGCTCGAAGACCTTCCGCGGCGTGACGACCGCCGACTGGCGCCCCAACGAGGTCACCCACGAGGCCGTCAACACCTTCAAGACCATGAAGGGGCTCACCGAGATCCCGCCGCCGGCCGGTGCAGCGCCGGGCACGATCTCGACGCGCTACAAGCTGGAGCTGCACAGCGGCGACGTCATCGAGGTGCGGGTGATCTCGCGCTCGATGGGCACCGAGGCCACCGCCGACGTCGCCAACTTCGAGTACGTACCCGAGAAGCGGACCGCGGTGATCCAGATCTCGGACCGCGCGAGCCCGGATGCCGTCGCGCGCGCCATGCACCACGACGTCGCCGAGATCCGCGAGGCGTTGAGCGGCAAGGCCGGCGCGATCGATCTGCTGTCGCCGGGAAGCAGGCCGCCGACGGGCGCGCGCCTCAGCCCGCACGACGCCGGACGCGTCGCGGAGCTCGACTACCTCGCCAGAAAGCTCGCGGCCGACCCCGGCAACCCCGAGCTGCGCCGCGAGGTGCTGTGCATGGTCGAGGTGCTCGGGCTGCGCGGCGATCTGCCGGGCGCCAAGCAGCGGCTGGCCCTGGTCAAGCGGCGGCTCGACGGCGACGCGGTCGCCACGATCGCGCCGCTGCACAGACCGGCGCGCAAGCTATCGCCCGCCGATCGCCGGTTGCTCGAGGA
>JAIOII010001456.1 GCA_019912685.1 Kofleriaceae bacterium | reverse complement strand
CGCCAGGAGCGCGCCGCCGCGGAAGCCCTGCGTGCACGCGAGGCCGCGGCGGTCGGCGAACGCGTGCACGGCGGTCGCGCCGCCCTGGTAGTCGTGCTGGTAGAGCTCGAGCGCGGCGCCGCTGCGCGCCAGCGCCAGGCTGCCCGAGATCAGCGCGGCCGCGCCCGGCACCTGGCTCGCCTTGCCCCACGGCCCGCGCAGGTCCCAGTTGTACGGGACGATCGTCGTCGTCCCCGCCCGGGTGTCGATCATCCCCAGGCTGACGACGTTGATCGCGAACGCGAGCGACACCGACGCCGGCGCCGCGCCGATCGTGCGATGCCGGAGCTTCACGTCGGAGGTGAGCGACGTGCAGCGACGCGTGTCGAGCTTGCACGTCGCCGTGCAGCGCAGCGTCCCGGCGAAGAAGCCCTGGGTCTGGCAGGTCGCGCCGTCGAGGTCGGCGCCGTCGCACGGCTCGAGCGCCTCGCGCACCTCGGCGCACGGGCAGTTCGTGCTCCCGTAGGCGCACGGCGCGCACGTGCGGCGGATCGAGACGTCGACCTGGCCGTCGCCGCAGCGCGCCTCCGCCGGCGGCGGTTGCGCGCAAAGCCACAGCCACGCGATCGCGCACGCGAGCGGTCCCCTCATCCCTCGACAGAAGCACGGCGATCGCGCGCGCGCAAACCTACTTGCGCCGGCGCTGGCTGGCGGTCTCCTTCGCCGTCTCCTTGGCCTCCTTGAACGCGGCCTTGGCGCCGCCGATGAACGCGCGGGCGATGCCCTTGAGCGCCTGCATCGGCGGGACCTTCGCGCGCGACTTGCCTTCTTCCTCGGCGGCCCGCAGCGACGGTCCCTCGGGGCCCTCGACGGCCTCGGCGGCCTCGCGGGCCGCGGGCCCGACGCGGCCCTCGCGGATGAACGCCTTCAGCCGCTCGCGGTAGCGGCGGTCGGCCGTGCGGCTCCCTTCGCCTTCCATGCGGCGCTCGCCGTTCTTCGGCTCCTGCGGCTTCGGGATGTCGGTCTCGCTGGAGTCGATCTCGTCCTCCAGATCGATCTCGTTGGGTTCCTGGGTGGGGTCATCAGGTCCGTAGGGCTTCATCGATTCCTCGCTTGCGATTCGTGCCTCCGGAGGGAGCACGCTGCGTGCCAGGCAAGCACCTTGCACGGGAAGACCGCGTGCCGTTGCCCGTCGCCCGCGCGCGCCGCCGGCCTGCGCTGGGTGTCGAGTGTCGAGGGCGGATACGCACGCGTGCGCCACGGCCGCGGGACGCGCGATCCGCGACGCGAAGACGCTCGCTCGTGTGCGCTCGCTCGCGATCCCGCCTGCGTGGACCGACGTCTGGATCAGCGAGGATCCCGAGCTGATCGGCCGCTACCTCAGGGTGGAGTCGGAGGCACGCCGTTCTGCCCGGGGCCGAGGCCGGCCTTCCACATCCGCAGCCGCTCGGCGACGGCGCCCGACATCGCCTTGTAGTTGTCGACGCAGAACTTCTCCTGACCGCGGCGCGCGTCCTCGGGCATCGTGCGGAAGTTCGCCATCGTCTTCTTCATGCCCTCGCACAGGGCGCCCGCCGTCGAGCCCTCGGTCGCCTTGAACTCGTCGGTGCAATACAGCCCGAACAACCGATCACACGTGGGCATGTCGGGATCGTACGTCCCGGTCGCGCTGGTCGCCGCGCCCGTGCCCGCGCCCGTACCGGCGGCCGATCCGGGGCCCACCGCCACCTGCGGCCTCGCCTTCTCCCTCCGCTTCACCTTCTCCTTCTCGCCCTCCTTCACCTTCTCCTTCTCCTTCTCGTTCACCTTCTCCGTCTCCGCCTCCCTCACCACGCCCGCATCCACGTCCTCCACCGCCACCACGATCGGCCCCGGGCCCGACGAGCCCACCGCATCGCCCGCATCCACCTCCACC
>JAIOII010001455.1 GCA_019912685.1 Kofleriaceae bacterium | reverse complement strand
GGAAGAGCACGATCGCCGCGTCGCCGGCGAACGCAACGACGTCGCCGCCGCGCGCCTCGATCACGTCGACCACGCGCACGAAGTAGCGGTGGAGCGCGGTGGCGAGCGCCTCGGCGCCCTCGGGGCCGCGCCGGTCGAACTCGTCGGTCAGCCGCGTGAAGCCGGAGACGTCGAGGTAGAGCAAGGCGCCCTCCTCCACGTCGACGCGCGCGCGCGCGGCCGCGCCACCGGCCCGCGCCATGCGCTCCAGCTGGAAGCGCGGCACGTAGCTCGACAGCACCGGCTCGGAACCCGCGGTCGGCAACCTCGGGTCGAAGTTACATCACGGAGCGAGGATGCGTGCACTCTGGGCGGGCACCCTCACGGTCACCGCGCCGCCCGCACCCACGGTAAACGTCTCACCATCCGATCCCGGCGCGAGGTCGCGCAGGACGGTGCCGGGCGCGAACGTCGAGATCAAGCACGCGCCGCCGTCGGCGACCGGCGCGCATGCCTCGCTGTCCTGCTCCGACGCGTTCAGCACGACCAGGACCTTGTCGTCGTCGGCGACGCGCTCGAACGCGAAGATGCCCGCGTCGCGGCGCGCCCCGGGCTGCTCGGTCGACCACTTCACCTCGACCGTGCCGCGACGGAGCGCAGGGCGTGCCTTGCGCAGCGCGATGAGCTCCTTCACGAGGTTGAAGTGCGGGTTGGTCGTGTCGAAGGGCGGGTAACCCTTCGCCACGTTGCCGCGCCACATGTCCTCGCGGTTCGCCGGATCGACGCCGCCCGCGAACCCCTGCTCCGTGCCGTAGTACACGCACGGGATGCCGTCCCACGTCATCAGGTAGAAGAGCCCGGCGCGCAGCGAGCTCTCGCTCGGGGTCTCGAACAGGAAGCGCGGCAGGTCGTGGTTGTCGAGGAAGTTGACCAGCACCTGGTTGGGCGCGAGGCCGATGCCGCCGGCCTCGGGCGCGGCATGCGGCGTCGTGCCGTGCGTCGGGCCGGCCGGGTAGCCGTTGGTCTGGCAGAAGGCGTCGCTCGGGTTGCGGCCGACGCGGCTGTTGTAGAGGCACTCGATGTTCTTGGTCGGCGCGCCGAGCTTGAAGACGTTGTCGATCACCCGGTACTTCTGGCTGAAGTAGAAGACCGAGTCGAAGCGGCCGAACGCGCCGTCGGCGTCGACGCCGCCCTTGGTGTACGCGCCGATCAGCTCGTCGTTGCCGTCGAAGGCCTCGCCGAAGATGAAGAAGTTCTGCTTGCCGAGCTCGGCGGCCTTGGCGCGCATGCGGTCGGTGAAGAGCCCCCAGAAGCCGCGCAGGTTGGGCTGCACCTCGGGACGATCGATGTGCTTCACCGTGTCGATGCGGAAGCCGTCGAAGTCCGCGACCTCGATCCAGTACTCGAACGAGCGCGTGAGGGCCTCGGCGACGTCGGGGTTGCTCGTGTTCAGGTCCTTGAGCCCGCCGGGGAAGTCACCGGTCGTCTCCTGGTCGCGGACGAACTCGCGCGAGTAGTCGTTCTCGTGCCACCACACGTAGACGCGACCGCGGCGGTTGTACCAGCTCGGATCGTCGAACCAGGGCTTGTCCTCGGGCCAGCCGAACCAGTCGGGCGGGCGCGGCGGCGGCACGCGGTTGATGTGCGGCCAGTCGGTGAAGCGGACCGTCGCCGGGCCCGAGAAGCCGAGCGAGGTCCAGCCCTGCACGCCGCGCGGGTCGTACTCGGGATCCCACTCGATGATGCGCTCGAGGTAGTCCTTGCCCAGGTTGCAGTAGACGAGCTCGTCGGCGGTGCACTCGCTCGCGCGGCCCGGGTTGAAGCAGATCTGCACGCACGTGTGCGAGAGGCCGCCGCCCGAGAGCCAGTCGTCGGGCTGGCCGTTGCCGTTGATGTCGTAGAAGAAGAGCTGGCCGACGTGGTTCGTGACCACGTCGAGGATCACCTTCATGCCGCGGGCGTGGGCCGCGTTGGTCAGCTCGCGCAGCTTGTAGAGATCGCCGAAGTGCGGGTTGGGGCGCAGGAAGTCCTGCGTCCAGTAGCCGTGGTAGCTCGCGAAGCCGGCGTCCTCCTCGGTGTTCTTCACCACCGGCGAGATCCACAGCGCGGTGACGCCGAGCTCCTCGAGGTAGTCGAGCTGATCGATGATCCCCTGCCAGTCGCCGCCGTGGTAGCGGCCGGGGACCGACGGCGCGACGTTGATGTCGTTGTTGGGGTCGCCGTTGGCGAAGCGGTCGACCATGATCTGGTAGATGACCTCGTCGCGCCAGTCGTCGCCGGCGTTGGTCTCGTGCGGCTGGTCCGCCGGATGGTCGACGCCGGAGGCGGCGCCGCAGCCGGCGAGCAGCGCGCACGCGGCGAGGGACGAGAAGACGAGCTTGGCGGTTCGTTCCATGACGAGCTCCTACCGGTACGAGTTGGAATTGAACCACCACTCGGCCTGCGCGCCGAGGTAGTGCACGGTCGGGTGGGCGCGGCGCGGATCGTCCTCGGCGTAGAGGGCGAGCGCGCCGTCGGAGAGCCTGGCGACGCGGTAGACGAGGCGCAGCTGCGGGCGGTCGTAGCCCGAGCGCCCCATGGGCGAGAACGCGAGCATCGGGGCGAACGAGACCACCGCGGGGTCGGCGGCGACCTGCGTCGACGGCATGAGCCCGCGCGGAAAGCGCGCCTGGTACGAGAGGTCGACGCCGGCGAACACGCCCTCGTAGACGTGCGCCATCGGCCGCACGTCGACGGCGTACTCCCAGCCATCGTCGATGTCGCGGACGTTGGGGTCCGCGTCGACGAAGCGGCGCGCATACGTGGCGAAGAGCACGTGGCCCCAGCGGTCGTCCCAGTTGGCGCCGAGGCCGAAGACGAGCTCGGACGCGCGCGGGTACGTCTTGAGCGTCGTGTCGAAGCCGAACGGCGGCGCGAGCTCGTCGAACGCGGCGAGGCCGCGCGACCAGCGCGCGAACAGGTTGGCGTGGCGGCGGTAGCCGAGGTCCTCGGGGGCGAGCCCCCAGACGCCGAGCTGGGCGCCGAGCGTCGTGCCCCAGTCGCGCGGCAGCGCCTCGGGCGTCGCGTCGTCACGCAGGCGCGTCCCCGAGGGCAGGCCCTGGAGCTCGGCGTGGAGCTTGACCTTCGCGTTCAGGTCGGAGGGGCCGGCGTCGACGTAGTACGTCGCGCTCGCGCTGCCGACGATGCGCTGGCGGTCGAGCTGCGTGACCGTCGTCGCGCCGAGCTCGGGGGAGGCGACGTCGCGCTCCTGGAACTGGAAGTCGTCGAGGAGCCGGTTGACGCCGGCATGCGCCGCGACCTCGACCGCGCCCTTGCGGGTGATCGCGCCGGCGCCGAGCGTGTTCTGATCGTCGAGCGGCCAGTAGTCGAAGAGGTAGAGGTCGTCGCCGCGGTACATGCGCGAGCCGACCCAGAGCGTGGTGCCGTCGTCGAAGCGCGCCTCGGCGAAGAAGTTGCGGAGCGCCGGCTGCGCGTCGAACTCGCCGGTCTCGTGGAAGATGCGGTCACCGAAGGCGAGCGTCACGACGGTGCGGAGGAGCGCGCCGGTCTTCGCACGCAGGCCGTACGCGAAGTCGAGCTCGAGGTAGCTCTTCTCGACGACGCGCGGACCACGCGCGACGACCGCGATCGGCTCGGGGCGCCCGCCGCGCAGGTCGGTGCCGGCGAGGATGCGGCCGTAGGAGCCGAAGCGGAAGCCGGTGGGGTCGTCGTCGGAGGCGGCGGTGACGGCGGACGTGGAGCCCGCGTCGACCGGAGGGGCGGGAGCAGGCTGCGCAGCGACCGACTCGAGAGAGGAGATGCGAGCCTTCAGCGCGGCGATCTCGGACTCGACGGCCGACAGATCGGGCACGGGCACGGGCTCGGGCACGGGCTCGGGCTCGGGCTCGGGCTCGGAGGGAGCGTCGTCGGGGGCACCGGGCTGGGCGTGTGACGGTGCGGCGATCGCCGCGACAAGACCCAACGCGACGAACGGAAGGCGCACCAACATCGGTGCGGCGATGAGCACGAATCGTGCCCGGAATGAACGCCGTGCATCGCGTCCATCTACGGAAAAGGTGAGACGGTCGGCCATCGGACGTTGCCGAGCCTGCACTGTGCTCGTTGCGAATGGCAACGACCCGGGGCACGACACCCCGCAGGACACGCGCAAGATCGCGTTCCGTAACCCGGCGCCGCCGCGCCGGCCTGGCACGTCAATTGATCAAATGGCGTTCAAATGCGCCGCACGCCGCACGCCGTCCTTTCGTTCCTGGCGCTCGTCGCGATCGCGGCGACCGGCTGTCCCGCCGCTCAGAGCCCGGGCGACGACGACGACGATGGCGTCGACGCCGGCCCCGACACCGACGCGGGCGTCGATGGATCGCTCCCCCCGGTCTGCGAGAACCCGGTGCCGACGTGCTCGTACACGTTCCGTTACACGGGGTCGGGCGCGTCGGTGATCCTGCGCGGCGACTTCGCGAGCGACGGATGGACGACGGGCGTGACCATGACGCGCGTCGGCGACGCCTGGGAAGCGACCGTCCCGGTCGCCGACCAGCAGATCATCGTCTACAAGCTCGTCGTCGACGGCGCGTGGATGGCCGACCCGGGGAACGCGCGCGGCACGCCTGACGGCTTCGGCGGCATGAACTCCGTCGTGCGCGTCGACTGCGACATGTGCCCGTCGCGCCCGCCGCTCGACTGGCGCGACGCCGTCCTCTACTTCGTCATGATCGATCGCTTCGCCAACGGCAGCCAGGCCAACGACATGCCCGTCGGCCAGCTCGAGCAGCCGGCCGAGTACCAGGGCGGTGACTTCGCCGGCCTGCGCGCGAAGATCGAGAGCGGCTACTTCGACGCGCTCGGCGTGAACGCGCTGTGGCTGACGTCCCCCGTCGACAACGCCGACTTCCGCGGCCGCGGTACCGACGGCCACGACTACTCCGGCTATCACGGCTACTGGCCGCGCGACATGGACGCGATCGAGAGCCGCATCGGCACCGAGGCCGAGCTGAAGGCGGTGATCGACGCGGCGCACGCGCGCGGCATCGCCGTGGTCCTCGACTACGTGATGAACCACGTGTCGTCGGACAGCCCGGTGTACACGCAGAACCCGGGCTGGTTCTGGCCCAACGAGAACGGCCGCGGCGGCGACTGCATCTGCGGCAGCGGCTGCTCGTGGGACGACGGCTGGGACCGCAAGAAGTGCTGGTTCACGTCCTACCTGCCCGACTTCGACTTCCGGAACGGCGACGCGCGCCGCTACTCGGTCGGCAACGCGATCATGTGGGCCAAGCGCCTCGGCGCCGACGGCTACCGCCTCGACGCGGTGAAGCACATCGAGGACGAATGGCTCACCGATCTGCGCGCGCGCCTCGACGGCGAGCTCGAGTGGGGCCAGCGGTTCTATCTCGTCGGCGAGACCTACACGGGCGATCGCGACCTCATCAAGTACTACGTCGACCCGGCGACGATGCTCGACGGCCAGTTCGACTTCCCGCTGCGCGCCTCCCTCCTCTCCACGATCCTGCGCCGCTCGGGCTCGATGAGCGACCTCGCCGGCTTCATCGCGTCGAACGACGCGTTCTACGGCAGCGGCGCGGTGATGTCGACGTTCATCGGCAACCACGACGTGCCGCGGTCGATCCACATCGCCGAGGACACGCCGCTGTTCGGCGACTGGGACGACGGCAAGGGTCGCGCGTGGACGAATCAGCCGCAGCTGCCGACCGGCGCGAGCGCGTTCGAGCGCCTCGCCGTCGCCAACACCTTCCTGTTCACGTCACCCGGCGTGCCGCTCATCTACTACGGCGACGAGATCGGCCTGCCGGGCGCGGGCGATCCCGACAACCGCCGCTTCATGCAGTGGGAGAGCTACAACCCGCACCAGACGTTCCTGCGCGACCGCATCGCGCGCCTCGCCGCGATCCGCAAGGAGCACGTCGCGCTCCGCCGCGGCACGCGCACCGTGCTCGGCTCGACCAACCACACCCTCGTCTACCAGATGGTCGGCGGCGGCGATCACGTCTACGTCGCGCTCAACCGCGCCGACCAGGCGCAGCCGGCGCAGGGCCTGCCCGGCGGCAACTACGAGGACCTCGTCACGGGGCAGCAGGTCACGGCCCCGCTCTCGATCCCCGCCCGCACCGGCATGGTGCTGGTGCCGCGATAGAGGCACCCCTTCTCAGGGCAGGGTCAGGTTCACCTCGTACATGCCGTCGCCCGACGTCGCGGTGCCCGTCACGACCGTGCCGGGCGCGCGCCCGGTGGCGCCGTTGCCGAGATCGACGAGCGTCCCGGTGAACGACAGGCTGAGCGTCACGTCCGCGTCGATGCCCTCGTCGGGCTGGATCTCGCCGGTGACACGATAGGCGCCGGTGAGCGTGCCGTCGAACGTCCCGGTCGGGATGTTGCGCAGCGTGAGGTTCAGGTACGGCTGCTCGAGCTGCACCTCGCTCGTGTTGTAGGTCAGGTCGACCGTCACCGTCTCCTCGTCGTCCGTGCCCGGGTTGACGACGACGGTGAACGGCCCCTTCGAGTAGTCGACCATCCCGACGTAGAGCCGCATGCCCTTGTTGTCGGAGGCGCCCTGGTCGACCTGCCCCGTGATGGTCAACATGCCGGAGTCTTCTCCGGCGCCCATCTGCGGCGCGATGTTCGCGCTCTGCGCGCTGTTGAACCCGTCGAAGCCGAGCTGCAGCGACTGCGGGATCGACGGGTCGAGCCCGAGGTAAGCGCGGCGCGCCGCCTCGTTCGAGTCGATGCCGTCGTCGCCGCACGCCGCCGCGGCGAAGACGAGCGAGAGCGCCACTCCGAAGCGAAGGTGTCCTGTTCGCATGGCACGTTGGTCGGTCTCCGCGCCGGCGAGGTCGCAGAAAACGTCGGCCGGTGGCCCGACCGCGATAGATCGGCTGTCCATCCCATGCGTTGGCATCTCGCATGTCGGGACCTCGCGCCTTGCCTCGCCACACTTTCACCTTCATCGTCGCCGCGGCGCTCCTCGCCGCCTGTTCAGGCCAGAAGCCCAGCGGCGCGCCGCTCGCGGTCTCCGGTGATCCGCGGCTCGTCGAGCTCGCGGTCGAGCCGACCGCGGGCAAGGTGCTCGCCAAGGAGGTCGGCGAGCTGGCGGTGCGCATCCGCGTGTCGGCGGCGAGGCTGCCGCCGGGCGAGCGGCCGCCGCTCAACCTCGCGCTCGTGCTCGACACGTCGGGCTCGATGGAGGGCGCGGCGATCGAGGAGGAGAAGCGCGCCGCGCGCGAGCTGGTCGAGCGCCTCACGCCGCGCGATCGCGTGTCGCTCGTCGTGTTCCACTCGACGGCCGAGGTGCTGGTGCCGGCGACGCCGGTGACCGACAAGGCGCGCAAGCAGCTCGCCGCCGCGATCGATGGCATCACCGCGCGGGGCACGACCGACATGGCGTCGGGGCTCACGCTCGGCCTGCAGCAGGCGCAGGCGGGCCGCGCGCCCCGGTCGATCGATCGCGTCGTCCTGCTCGGCGACGGCGTGCCCAACGATCCGGCCCCGATCCCGGGCCTCGTCGCGCAGGCGGTGCAGCAGCGGCTCTCGATCACGACGCTCGGCCTCGGCGTCGAGTTCGACGCCGAGCTGCTGGGCAAGATCGCGACCGACACGGGCGGCCGCTACCACTACCTCGACGAGCCCGGCCAGGTCGCCGCGGTGTTCGAGGAGGAGCTGCTCAAGATGCGGCAGGTGATCGGCAAGAACCTCGCGCTCAACATCGTCGCCGGGCCCGGCGTCATGCTCGAGCCGATGGGCGGCTTCCAGCCGATGGGCAACGGCCTCTACGCGGTGCTCGGCGACCTCACCGCCGGCGAGATCATGGACGTGATCGTGCCGCTCAAGGTGACCGGCCGCCGCGACGGCGCGACGGTCGAGCTCGTCGACGCCACGCTCACGTTCGAGGACGCGACGATCGGCGCCGGCCCGCTGCGCCGCACGGGCTTCGCCAGCGTGCACGCGAGCGCCGACCCGGCGGCGGTGGCGGCGTCGGTGAAGACGCAGATCGCCCTCGCCCGCGACCGGGCGCGCGCCAACAGCGCCATCCTCGACGCGATCGCGCACGCGCGGGTCGGTGACCTCGCGGGCGCGCAGGCGATCCTCGAGGCGGC
>JAIOII010001454.1 GCA_019912685.1 Kofleriaceae bacterium | reverse complement strand
GCTCCTGCCCCGGCTCACCGCCCCGAGCGCTGCCCCCGCCGCGCGCGCCGCAGGCGGCGCCGTGCCCGCGACGCCGCACGCCGTCACGAGCGTGCGCATCGGGGGCAAGACGTTCACCGAGCAGTACGTGTTGATGGAGGTCATGCGGGCGCGCCTCGCCGCGGCGGGGCTGCGCGTCGAGGTCGTCGAGAGCCTCGGCTCGACGGTCGCGTTCGACGCGCTCCGCGGCGGCCAGCTCGACGCGTACGTCGACTACTCGGGGACGATCTGGGCCAACCACATGGCGCGCTCGGCCGGCGCGCCGCGCTGGCAGGTGCTCGCCGAGGTCGAGGCGTGGCTCGCGCGCGAGCACGGCCTGCGCAGCCTCGGCTCGCTCGGCTTCGAGAACGCGTACGCGATCGCGATCCGCCGCGAGACCGCGGCGCGCCTCGGCGTGCGCTCGATCGCCGACCTCGCCGCGCACGCGCGGGCGATGGCGATCGGCGGCGACTACGAGTTCTTCAGCCGCCACGAGTGGGCGGCGCTGCGGGCGGCGTACGGCCTCGGCTTCGCGCGCACGACGAGCTACGACCCGACGCTCCTCTACGATGCGCTGGTCCACGACGACGTCGACGCGATCTCCGCCTTCTCGAGCGACGGCCGCATCGCCGCGCACGACCTCGTCGTCCTCGACGATCCCGCCGGCGCGCTGCCGCCCTACGACGCCATGCTCCTCCTCGGCCGCCGCGTCGCCGCCGACGCGCGCGTCGTGTGCGCGCTCGCCCCGCTGCGCGACGCGCTCCCGGTCGAGCTCGTGCGCCGGGCGAACCTGATGGTCGATCGCGACGCCGACAAGGCCACTCCCGCCTTCGCCGCGGCCTGGCTGCTCGAGGCCGCGCGGGTCCCGCCCGTCGCCTGCACGGAGTAAGGTTGCGCATGCGCTACGAGCTCTACTACTGGCCGGGGATCCAGGGGCGCGGCGAGTTCCCGCGCCTCGTGCTCGAGGACGCGGGCGCCGACTACACCGACGTCGGCCGCGAGAAGGACGGGGTCGAGCGCATGCGCGCCGTCATGCGCGGCGACGGTGGCGCGGCGTTCTTGCCGCTGGCGCCGCCGTTCCTGCGCGCCGGCGAGCTGTGGATCGGGCAGAGCGCGGCGATCGCGGCGTTTTTGGGCGAGCGCCTCGGGCTCGCCCCGTCGGGCGAAGCCGAGCGCCTCGTGGCGCGCACGATCGGGTTGACGATCGCCGATCTGGTGAACGAGGCGCACGACACGCACCATCCGATCGACGTCGGCGCGTACTACGACCAGCAGCAGGACGCGGCGGCGCAGCGCGCGGCGGTGTTCCGCGAGCGGCGCATGCCGAAGTTCCTCGGCTACCTCGAGCGCGTGCTCGAGCGGAACGCCACCGGCGTCCTCGTCGGCGGGGAGGTCACCTACGTCGACCTCGCCGCGTTCCAGGTGGTCGAGGGGCTCGCGTACGCGTTCCCGCGCGCGCTGGCGCGCATCCGTGCCGAGCTGCCACGACTCCACGCGCTGCGTGATCGGGTCGCGTCTCGCCCCCGGCTGGCCGCGTACCTCGCGTCACCGCGGCGCCTGCCCTTCAACGAGCACGGGATCTTCCGGCGTTACGTCGAGCTCGACCCGTAAGCTGACCATCCCTGGTCAACTTTCGCAGGTCTGCCCCTCGCCAGAGGCGTTCGTTCGTGGTCAAAGAATCGGGGATGGACGCCTCGACCCTCGCCGAGCGCTACCGCATGGTTCGCGCGCGCACGGTCGCGCTCAGCGCGCCGCTCACGGTCGAGGATCAGCAGGTCCAGCCGATGGCGGACGCCAGCCCGACCAAGTGGCACCTCGCGCACACGACGTGGTTCTTCGAGGCGTTCGTGCTGCGTGAGCAACCGTACGATCCCGCGTTCGAGCACCTGTTCAACAGCTACTACGAGGCCGTCGGGCCGCGCGTCGAGCGGCCACGTCGCGGCATGCTGACTCGCCCCGCGCTCGCGCGCGTGCACGCGTATCGCGCCGAGATCGATCGCCGGATCGGCGCGGCGCTCGTCGAGGGACGGCTCGACGCCGAGGACCGCGCGCGCCTCGAGCTCGGCCTCCATCACGAGCAGCAGCACCAGGAGCTGCTCCTGACCGACGCCAAGTACGTGCTCGGCACGCAGCCGCTCCTCCCGGCGTACCGCGACGACCTCGCGAACGATACGGCGCCGGCGGCCGCGCTCGCGTGGCGTGGCTTCGATCGCGGCGTCGCGACGATCGGCGCCGGTCCCGACGGCTTCGCGTTCGACAACGAACGGCCGCGGCACGACGCGATCGTGCCGGCGTTCGAGCTCGCCTCGCGCCCGATCACCAGCGGCGAGGTGCAGGCGTTCATCGCCGACGGCGGCTATCGCGAGCCGCGCCACTGGCTCTCCGACGGCTGGAGCGCGGTGAAGAGCGAGGGCTGGTCGGCGCCCCTCTACTGGGACGCCGGCCGCGGGCACTACACGCTCGGCGGCGTCCGCGCGATCGACCCCGACGCGGCCGCGTGTCACCTCAGCTACTACGAGGCCGACGCGATCGCCCGCTGGCTCGGCGCGCGCCTGCCCACCGAGGCGGAGTGGGAGGTCGCCGCGCGCGGCGCGTCGCCCGACGACGGCGACTTCGCCGACGACGAACGTCTCCACGCCGGGCGGTCGCCGCAGCCCTTCGGCACGGTGTGGGAGTGGACGTCGTCGAGCTACGCGGCGTATCCCGGGTTCCGCCCGCTCGCCGGCGCGCTCGGCGAGTACAACGGGAAGTTCATGTCGGGGCAGCAGGTGTTGCGGGGAGGCTCGTGTTTCACGCCGCGCGGCCACGTGCGCGCGACGTATCGCAACTTCTTCCCACCCGGAGCGCGCTGGCAGATGTCGGGCGCGCGGATCGCGAGGGATGTATGACCGTCCACGCCTATCAGCGAGACCTGGTTCGCGACGAGGTCCTGCGCGGCCTCTCCGCCCCGCGCAAGCACCTGCCGTGTCGCCTGCTCTACGACGCGCGCGGCGCCGAGCTGTTCGAGCAGATCTGCACGCTCGAGGAGTACTACCCGACGCGCACGGAGCTCGCGCTGCTCGAGGAGCACCTGCCGGCGCTCGCCGCCGCGATCGGGCCCCAGGCGCGGGTCGTCGAGCCCGGCAGCGGCGCGGGTCAGAAGACGCGCATGCTGCTCACCGCGCTCGACCGGCCGGTCGGCTACGTGCCGATCGACATCAGCCGCGAGCAGCTCGAGGTGAACGCGCGCGCCCTGCGCGAGGAGTTCCCCGGGCTCGAGGTGCAACCGATCTGCGGCGACTACACGAGCCCGCTCGAGCTCCCGCGCCCGACGCGGCCGGGCGCGCGCACGGTCGCGTTCTTCCCCGGCTCGACGATCGGCAACTTCGAGCCCGACGAGGCCCGCGCGTTCCTCGCGCGCCTCGCGCACCTCGCCGGTCGAGACGGGATGCTGCTCCTCGGCGCCGACGCCAACAACGACCGCGCCTCGCTCGAGCGCGCGTACGACGACGGACAGGGCGTCACCGCCGCGTTCGACAAGAACGTGCTCGCGCACGTGAACCGCACGCACGACGCGACGTTCGAGCTCGACGCCTTCACGCACCGCGCCGTGTGGGACGCGTCGCACCACCGCGTCGAGATGCACCTGGTGAGCATGCGGACCCAGACCGTCCGCGTCGGCGCCGACGTCATCCGCTTCGAGCGCGGCGAGCCGATCGTGACCGAGCACTGCTACAAGCACCCGCGCGAGGCGATGGCGGCGATGCTCGCCGATGCCGGCTGGCGCGCGCTGCGCGTCGACGCCGACGCGCGCGGCCGCATGCACCTGTGGCTCGCCGGTTGCTGAGGAAGCGCGACGCACTCGTGCTCGTGCCCGTGCCCGATCCGGTAAACGCCCGGGTTGCCCGGGCTCGCAACTAACAACCCAGCCGCCGCCTGGCCGCGGCCGCCGCCTCGCGCAGCTGCGGCATCACCGCCGCCGCGACCTCGTCGGGCATGCCGTGCGTCTCGTCGATCGCGACGAGCGGCCGGGCCAGCGCTGCCACGTCGACGGGGC
>JAIOII010001453.1 GCA_019912685.1 Kofleriaceae bacterium | reverse complement strand
TCGCACGCCCCGGCAGCGAGCGCCAGGCCGAGCGCCAGCGCGCCGCCGCGCGCGCTCACGAGCCGAGCCTCGCGCGCACGCCCTCGGCGAGCGCGTCGGCGACGCAGATCCGGTTCGAGGGATGCTCGATCGTGTTGCACGTCACCACCCGCGCCGCGCCCGCGGCCAGGAGCTCGTCGTGCGCGCGCTCCGCGAACACCGCGTGCACGCCCACGCAGATCGGCTCGCGCACGCCGTGCCCGCGCAGGTGGTGCACGGTCTCGATCATCGTGCGCCCCGTCGAGATGATGTCGTCGACGAGCACGGGCGTGTGCCCGTCGCACCGCGCCAGGTCGGGCGGCGTCACGCTGACGTCGCGGTCGCCGCGGCGTGTCTTCTCGAGCACCTGGTAGGGCGCGCCGACGCGCTCGGCGACGGCGGCGACCCACTGCTCGCTCTCGGCGTCCGGCCCGATGAGCACCGGCGACGGCACGTGCTGCTTCACCCAGTCGGCGATCGCCGGGGCGGCGCGCACGACCTCCGTGGGGATCTTGTAGATCTCGGCGAGCGACGACCAGCGGTGCAGGTGGGGATCGACGGTGACCAGCCAGTCGACCGCGCCCGACACCAGGCCGGCGAAGTAGGTCGACGTGATGCCCTCGCCGGGATGGAACCGGCTGTCCTGGCGCATGAACGACAGGTACGGCGCGACCAGCCCGACCCTGCGCGCACCCAGATCGCGCGCCGTCGCCGCCAGGAACAGGAACGGCAGGATCTTGTCGGCGGGCCGATCGAGACCGCACACCAGGACGACGTCCCGGCCAGCGACCGGCGAGTCGATGCGCACGTACAGCTCACCATCCGGGAAGTGGCGCACCATCGCGGCGCCGACCTCCGCGCCGAGTCGCGTCCGCAACCGCTCCGCCGACGCCTCGCTGCCGGGAACCGAGAGGACGACGCTCGTCACCCCAGGATTCTATCAGCGGTGCTCGAGGGGCGTGAGCCGAAGCAGCAGGGGGATGACTTTGCCACTCGTGACGATCTGCATGTGGCCGTACTGCGACCGGATGTAGAGCAGCTTGGCCGACTTCTCGCGCTTCTTCAGCTCGGCGGTCGACGCGGGCATCCGGTCCCGCGTGACGGCGAACGGGTACTTCTTTGCAAACGCCGCCGAGCTGTCGGCGGTGTCGGAGCCGACGACGATCAGCTTGTGGTGCCTGGCGCGCTTGCCGGTGCCGATGAACTCGTCGAACGCCTTCGAGCCGCCGTACATCGCGTCGAGGAGGATCACCTGCTGGACGAGCTTGTGGTCGACCCACTGCATCACGGTGCGGAACGCGCCGGAGTGGCCGACGACGATGGTCGGCCCGTCGGGCAGGCGGATGTTGGCGCGCGAGATCGCCTTGCGCAGGTCCGTCAGCGCCGGCCACTTCACGGCCTCGTCGTTGCCCGACGGCGCGTCGGGTACGATGAAGATCGCGTTCTGCCCGCTCGCCTTGAACTGACGCGCGAGGTCGTGCGAGCGCCACGCGCCGTCGGAGTCGGTGTGATAGCCGTGCACGTACACGACCGTGCCGGCGGTGGCGCGGTCGTAGCCGGGCGGCACCCAGACGTGGATCGCGCCCGCCTCCGTCTTGATGCGCCAGTGCAGCCCGCCGGCGACCGTGTCCTCGCTCTTCTCGAGCCGCCCGGGCTTCTTGCCCTCGGCGTGCGCGGCCGGCGCCAGCGCCGCGACGGCCGCGGCGCACAGCGCGACGAGGACGCTCCGCTTCACGGCGTGGCCCTGGGTTCGGTGATCATGAGGTGCACGTTGCCCTCCGCGTCCGGGTAGCCGTACCTGAACCGGAGCTTGCGCTGACGCTGGCCCTCCCACAACTTCCTGAACGCCTCGTTCTCGGCGGCGCTCGCCGCGAGGTAGCTGCCCGCGAACTTGCCGTAGGTCGTCTGCTTGAACCCGGCGCGCTTCGCGTGTCGCGGCGGGATGCCCGTCGAGTCCGAGATCATCCAGGCCGAGTGCGCGAGGAGGTAGTCGCGGATGCCCGAGAAGTTCGAGAGCCAGAGGAGATAGCTGGCGGCCTTGGTCATGGTCGCGACCTTGCCCTTGGCCTCGAGGTGCCTGGCGAGGGGCGAGCCAGGGAACGCGTTGTTGGCGAGGTTGGCCGCGATGTGGCGGTGCGTGACGAGCGGCGCCTTGGGATCGCCGGCCTTGCGGAACGTCAGCTCGGAGTTGGTGAACGCCTCCGAGTAGTCGGTGTCGACCCACGACTTCTTCTTCCGCTTCGCGCGCGTGTCGGAGAGCGCGGCGATCTCCGCGGCGTCGAGGTAGTCGAGCGTGCCGTCGGGCTGGAGCGTGAAGAACCTGAGGCTCACCGGCTCGTAGCCGAGCGCGGCGAGCGCGGTGATGAAGAAGGAGAGCTGGCCGGGCACGGCGCCGCGCTCGAGCTTCTGCATGTTCTCGCTGGCGGAGTCGTGGTTGGTGAGGAGCGCGCGCGCGGCGCCGCGGTACACGGCGAGCGCGGTCTTGAGCTGGCGCGGGGTCGCCGCGGTGATGCGCGTCGGATCGCCCGCGTGCTCGAGCGAGATCGTCGTGATCTCGGTGGCGTCGGGGTACGTGATGAGCGCCGACAGGAGATCGCCGCCGCCGAACGGATAGACGACGGTCCTCGGCAGGCTCGCCGGGCGCACGGTCGCGAACAGCTCGCGCGCCGGCGTGACGTAGCGACGCGTGACCATCTCGTACCAGGGCTGCACCTGCTTGCAGTGCGCCTCGATCGTCCGGGCGTCGATCCCGGCCGGCAGCGGCGCGTCGCCCGCGCACGCGACCACGCGGTACATGACCTTGGCGTCCGCCCCGAAGTCTTGCGGCTCCGCCGCGGCGGGCGTCACCCCGAAGATCAGCGAGGTCAGGGATGCACAGACCACCGTCGCGAGAGCGAGCGAGCGCATGAGCGTCCGACGTGGAACCCGGCGCATCTATTCCTTCCGTTCCTTCCGTTCCGTCTCGTCCGGTCTCAGTTGAGATCGCGGGCCGCCGGGCGCGAGGTGCGCGCCGCCACGGTCGTGCGCTCGCCGCGGGCCGCCTTGGGACCGATGAGCGTCCGCAGGGTCGCGCGTGCGACCACGTCTCCCGACGCGTCGGTCATGACGACCGGCACGGCGTACTCGGCGCGGGCGCTGGTCGCGGGGATCGGGCTCTCGCTGGTCGCCGTGATCGTGCCGCGCGCCTTCTTCAGGTACTCGATCGACAGCCCGGCGACGATGAAGCGCGCATCGTCGGGGAGCGAGTACGCGATGCCGACGTTGCCGGCGAGCTCGGCCAGGTTGCACAGCGCGATCGCGTGCACGCAGTCGAGGTGGTTGCGCACCGCCTTCCGGTCGTCGAGCTCGACCTGGGCGAAGCCGGGGCGGACCGCCGTGACGCGCGCGCCGATCGAGCCGGTGTACGGTGCCATGCGGCCGATCATGCGCGAGAACAGGAGCTTGCCGCCGGGCAGGCCGGCGAGGAGGTTCCAGGCGTCGCGGACGACGTTGCGATCGCCGTCCAGCGACAGGTTGGGTAGGAGCTTGCCGAGCACAGCCAGCATCCCGGGAACTTACCCGCTGGCGGCCCCGAGTACAGCGCTTTTTGGTTTACGCGCCTTACTTGGCGGCGTTCTTCGCCGTGGTCTTCGCGGTGCGCGTGCCGTTCGACTCCGGCGCGCCGTCGTCGCGCGAGAGCATGAGCCACGCCCACGTGAGGAGCGCACCGCCGCCGGCGATCATCAACGCGCCGTTGCGCAGCTCGGCGCCGTCGTACGAGCAGTCGGCGCCGTTCCACGTCTCCTGGTCGCAGCTCGTCCCGTCGACGAGGAGCGTGCCGCCCATCACCACGGCGACGCCGCCCACGACCGCCAGCCCCTGCTTGTGGTTCCGGGTCAAGCCGCCCGCGCATGCGGTCGTGACGGCCAGCGCGAGGGCGAGAGGAGCGAGCATCCGGCCTGTCCTGAGCGGAGTCGAAGGACGCATGGCGCGGGACCGATTGCAACGCGCGCGCCACCGCCCGAGCGGGCGTCACGCGTCGCGAAGCGCGCGGATCGACGAGCCCCGCGCGCGTCGCCCGGCGCCCGATCCGCCTCCGGGTTGCGGCAACTCCCCCAGCCACTCACCGGAGTCCGGAGAGGTCGCACGCGCGTCGCAGCGTCCCACTGCGCGCCGCGTCATCGGCCCAGGCGCGTCGGCTTCGGGGTCTTGCCCTTGAGGGCGATCCACAGGGCGCGCAGCGCGTGGCGCGCGCCGGAGACGAGGCGGTAGTCGACGACGTCGGAGAGGTCGGTGCGGCCCGGGTTGATCTCGACGGTCGGCTTGCCCTCGCTCTTGGCGAGGAGCACCGGGCGCGCGACGTAGGGGAACAGCGCGGAGGTGCCGATCGAGAAGACGATGTCGAAGCCGCGCGCGACCTCCTCCTCGAAGCGCTGGAACGGCGCCTCGGGCAGCGGCTCGCCGAAGAGGACGACGTCGGGGCGCACGACGCTCGCGCAACGCGGGCACTTCGGCGGGAACGTGAGCGTCGCGTAGTCGGGGACGGTCTTCCGCCAGTCGCAGCGCGTGCAGCGCAGATCGTGGACGTCGCCGTGGATCGCGATCACGTTCTTCGAGCCGGCGGCCCGGTGGAAGCCGTCGACGTTCTGCGTGAACACGACGACGCGTGGGATGCGCTCCTCGAGCAGCGCCAGGATCTCGTGCCCGCGGTTGGGCTGCGCCGTGCGGCACGCGAGCTCGACGTCGTGGATGTACTTCCACACGACCTCGGGGCGGCGCGCCATCATCTCGCCCGAGAGGAGCGCCTCGATCGGCAGCCCGCTCTCGTCGCGCTTGTCGTAGAGGCCGCCGACGCCGCGGTAGGTGGGCAGCCCCGAGTCGGCGGAGATGCCGGCGCCGGTGATGAAGAGCGCGCTCTGCGCCTGGGCCAGGAGCTGCGCGACGCCCTCGACCAGGGTGCGATCGATCGTGTCACGGCGCTTGACCGGTCCGATCGTCATCGAGGCAACGATACCGCGGTTGCCGTCGCACGCGCAGGTGGCTACGGTGCGTACATGAAACTCGCAGGCACGGTCACGGTTCGCGTCGCGGGCGAAGACATCCTCCGCAAGCCCAGGTTCTGGGACAAGGTCAAGTCGACGTTCGGCGGGTCGCCCGACCTGCGCACGGGGCGGCGCAAGGCGGCGCTCGAGGCGGCGGCCGTGGTCGACTCCGTGCGCGACGCGCTGCGCTCGCTCGGCGCCACCAACGCGGTGTCGCTGGTCGTCGACGACGTCGTCCTGTTCCAGGACCGCGAGGGCCGCGCCGACGATCTCGGCGACCTGTTCCTCGCGTTCCACGAGCAGTCGGACGCGCTCGGCGGCGACTTCCAGCTGCTGCGGCTCGCGGTCGAGCACCTCGAGGCCGGGCTCCACCTCGTGCTCGAGGTCCAGGCGCGCGGCGAGCACGCCGAGGACGAGGAGGCGGTGCGCATCGTGATCGCGGGCCGCATCCACGACCTCGAGCCGAGGAAGGGCGAGGACGCCGAGACGTACCGGGCGCGCGTCGAGCCGCTCACCAAGGATCGCGGCGCGATCGAGGTCGCGCGCGCGCAGTTCGAGAGCTTCGTCAGCCGCGTGCGCGACGCGATCCAGCGCGCGATGCCCGAGGCGCAGGCCGAGGTGGTGCGCGCCGAGGCGCAGGTGCAGCGGCCGGGCGGCAAGGAGCAGCCGGCGCCGGGCCCGAGCTCGCCGCAGTACGACCCGTACGACAACTACTACCCGAGCCCGCTCGGGATGGTGATGAACATGATGATGTGGTCGGCGATCTTCTCGATGGCCTTCCCGCCGCACGTCACCGTCCTGAACCACGCGGGCACGCCGGTCGGCACCGCCGATCAGCCGGGCATCGATCAGGCGGACCCGGCGCCGGCCGAGGCCGACGTCAGCGAGCCCGACGCCGGTGACGCCGGCGGCGACATGGGCAGCGATGCCGGCGGCGACATGGGCGGCGACATGGGCGGCGACTTCGGCGGAGATTTCGGCGGCTTCTTCGACTGATCACGCGCCAACGGGGCGGCGCTCGAGGAT
>JAIOII010001452.1 GCA_019912685.1 Kofleriaceae bacterium | reverse complement strand
CCGGCGCGCGGCGTGCTCGTCGGCGCGGGCGCGGGCGTCGCGATCGTGCTCGCCGGCATCGCGTTCGCCGGCCAGCCGACGGCCGACGTCGCCGTCTCGATCTCGAACAAGGGCGTCGCCAGCCGCCTCGTCGTGCAGCTCGGCCAGCAGCTCATCGATCGCGACAAGGACGGCAGCTCGGCGTTCTTCCGCGGCCCCGACTGCGACGACGGCAACAAGGACATCCACCCCGGCGCGACCGACGTCCCGGGCAACGGCATCGACGAGAACTGCGCGTTCGGCGACGCGCCGGTCATCCCCGGCGGGCCGACGGTCGCCGGGCCGACCGAGACGCCGGCCTTGTGCCCCTGCCCCGACACGGCGCTCCCCGCCGGGCCCAAGAAGAACGTCATCATCGTCATGGTCGACACCGTGCGCGTCGACCGCCTCGGCGCCGCCGGCTACCAGCGCGACGGCAAGAGCCTGACCCCGCGCCTCGACGCGTTCCTCGGCCAGGCGACGTGGTTCCGCCGCGCGTACGCCAACGCGAACAACACACCGCGCTCGATGCCGTCGTTCATGACGTCGCGCTACCCGTCGCTGGTCAAGGTCGACAAGGTGTTCTCGAAGTACCCGAAGGTCGAGGACGAGAACGACATGCTGTTCGAGCGGCTGCAGGCCGGCGGGTGGCAGACGCTCGGCTACGCGTCGCACTTCTACTTCCGCCCCGAGCGCAACATCACCCAGGGCTTCGACGTGTTCGACAACGAGGGCGCGCTCGACATCGGGCCGTCGAACAAGGACATCGCCGCGCCGCGCATCGTGCCCAAGGTCGAGGCCAAGCTCGCCGAGCTGGGCAAGGCGAAGGGCACGGGCAAGCCGTTCGCGATGTTCGTGCACCTCTTCGAGCCGCACTCGAGCTGGGTCGAGCACGAGGGCATGCCGCCGATCACCGAGAGCGGCACCAAGGCGCACTCGCAGCGCTACGACTACGAGCTGGCGTTCGTCGACCAGTGGGTCGGCAAGATCTTCGACGCCGTCGAGCAGCACGGCCTCGCCGACGACACCGTGATCGTGGTGATGAGCGACCACGGCGAGTCGTTCGGCGACCACAGCTTCGCCGGCCAGAGCATGTTCCACGGCACCAACCTGTACGACGAGCAGCTGCTCGTGCCGTTCGCGTTCAGGGTGCCGGGCGCGACGGGCAAGCAGCTCGAGGGCGTCGTCCAGCTCATCGACCTCGCGCCGACGGTGGCCGAGCTCGTCGGCGCGGCGCCGTCGCCGTCGTGGGTCGGCCGCAGCCTCGCGCCGGCGATCCGCGGCGAGGCGCTCGCGCCCGTGCCCGCGTTCGCCGAGCTGCTCGCCTATCCGGGGTGGGAGCACGAGCTGAAGACGGTGATCGCGGGCGACGGGTCGAAGAAGCTCATCCACGTGATCTCGCAGCAGCGCTTCGAGCTCTACGACCTCGTCGCCGATCCGAAGGAGAAGCAGAACCTCTACGGCCAGGCGTCGGCGAAGGCGGCGCAGGACGAGCTGAGCGCGCTCATGGCCCACTTCGTCGACGTCGTGCTCGCGAAGAAGTAAGGTCCGCCATGGCTTCGAACGGGCCCTACAAGAACCCGACGCCGACGGTCGACGTGCTCATCGAGGTCGAGGGCCGGCCCGGCACGGTGGTCCTGATCGCGCGGCGGAACGAGCCCCAGGGCTGGGCGATCCCGGGCGGCTTCGTCGACGAGGGCGAGTTCCTCGCCGACGCCGCGGTGCGCGAGGCCAAGGAGGAGACGACGCTCGACGTCGAGCTCACCGAGCTCTTCCACTGCTACAGCGATCCGGCGCGCGATCCGCGCTCGCACACGGTGTCGACGGTGTTCCTGGCCCGCGCGAAGGGCGAGCCGTCGGGCGGCGACGACGCCAGCGACGCGCAGGTGTTCGCGCTCGACGCCCTGCCCGGGCCGATCGTGTTCGACCACGCGACGATCCTCGCCGACTACGTCGCGTACCGCGCGACCGGCAAGCGGCCGCCCGTCCGCCGCTGAGGTGCGTCGGCGCCGCGGCCGGCGCTACTTGACCAGCCTGGGGTGCGTCAGGTCGGAGAAGACCTGCGCCTTGAAGGCGGTGACCTTGGCGCCCGGATCCTTCCAGGCGTCGGGCGGCAGGCCGGCCTTGTGGCAGGTCCTGGCGAGGAACGTCGCGCCGTCCCAGCCGGCGCTGATCGCGACCTGCGGCAGGAGGAGCCCGCGGCGGTCGCCGAGATCGATCCACAGCCCGTCATCGCCGATCACGATCTGCTCGGGCGCGCTGACGGCGCGCGTGGCGCCGAGGATGGAGATCTCGATGGTGAGGTCGTCGAGCTCTTCCTCGGCGACGGGCGGGAAGCGCGGATCGCGCGTCGCGGCGGCGACCGCCATCTCCTGGATGATGCGATAGAGCGGCTTCTCCGCCTCGATCGTGCCGATGCAGCCGCGCAGCTCGTCGCCCTCGTGGAGGGTCACGAAGACGCCGGCCGGCGCGCACAGCGAGTCGCGGTGCGGCTTGCCGGGCGGGATGCGGCCCGAGTACGTGTGCTCGCGCAAGGTGGCGCGGGCGATGCGGAGGAGCTCGCGCTTCTCGTCATCGGCGAGGACGTGCCCGTACTCCACGGCCTCATCGTACCCCAAGTCGGCGGCCCCCGCGCTTTTCGGGCAGGGACTCGCGCAGGGCGCGGGCGGCCAGGCGCGCGATCGCCGGATCGGCGGCCGTGGTCAGG
>JAIOII010001451.1 GCA_019912685.1 Kofleriaceae bacterium | reverse complement strand
ACTCTTCGATATCGAACTGCCTCCGCCGATCACGATCGGCGGCCCCATTGAAGCAGTCCGTCGATATCGCGTCCCATAGAGCCATAAGCTAGCCTCCGCCGATCACGATCGGCGGCCCCTGCTTAATAGGGAGTCGATCGTTGCTCGGCAATGATCTCGCGCGGACGCGCTCAGTCCAACGTTGCGGATCTCAGATCCCCAGCCGCCCGAGCCGCGACTATCCCTCCCGCTCGACTACACGCGTACTCACGTTGCTCACTCCGGACCTCCGGCCACCGGATCAGAGCCTCGCCCGATTCGGGTGATGCCGGTCAGCCGCGAGCCCGCGTAGACTGGAGTCGTATGGAGGCGCCGGGCGGTCGTGCGCGGCGCGGGGACACACACGTTGAGACCACTCGTCGGTAGAAGGCTCGATGGCGCGACACTCGCGCTCGTCGACGAACTCGGCGGCGTCGGCACGCCGTGCTGGGGACCGACGGGGTTGCTGCGCGATCTCTCGTTGCGGCTGGGACTGCCGATCAAGAGTGCACCGAGCAGCGCGCAGGACGCGGCGCGGGTCGCTGCGTTCGCGCGGCGCATGGCCCGGCTCGTCGCCCGGGAAGCGTTCTACGCCAAGTCGTTCGAAATGGACCCCATCGGCACTGCCGAGATGGTGCTCTCCTGGCGCGACACGCTCGTCGAAGCGGGCTGGGACGGTGAGCGAGTCGCCGGCGGAGGCCCGAGGCTCGATGCGCTTGCCGAGCTCGAAGAGCACGACGATCCCCTGCCGTCCGGCGCCGCTGACCACCTCGCGGCGGCGGAAGTCGCGCTGTTGATGCTGCACCAACAGCATAGGCCTCCATACGAGTCCATCGAGATCACCGACGACATCGACGCATGGCCTGGGCGATGGCGCCGTGTCTTTTCCTTGCTGCAGCAGGCGGGGACGCAGATCCTTCGACCGTCGGAACCGTCGGGAGGCGCGGAGCCCGGTTCCGATCTCGATCACCTCCATCGGGTCTTGCTCGACGGGCGCGGGGCGACACCCTCGTCCGAGGTGCGCGGTGACGGTAGCCTCGTCTTCCTCGAAGCCCCCACGACCCAGCAGGCTGCTGACACCGTGGCGGCTCTCGTGAACGAATGGGGATCACCGGCCCCTGTCTTCATCCGAGGTGGCGAACGAAGCGCGCTCGACCATGCATTACGCGCTCACGGCATCGCCACTCTCGGCGACGCGCGACCGAGCCGCGACCGAGCCGCCATCCAGCTCGTCACGGCACTCGTGGATCTCGCGTTCGCTCCCCTCGATCCGCATCGGGTGCTGGAGCTCTTCGACCTGACCTTCAGCCCATTCGTAGCGCCGGTCCGGCGCAGCATGGCGCGCGCGCTCGCTGACGCGCCAGGGATCGGCGACGTGCGCTGGCAGTCCGCCAAGCGCCGGCTCGTCGAGGCCGGGCACTCCATCGCGCCCATCGAAGCATGGATCGAGCGCGCGCGCTGGGACGGCGACCATGGAGCGCCGACCGCCGACCTGCTGGAACTCGTCGAACGCATCGGACTTTGGCTGCAATCGCACATCGCGCCCACGCGTTCGGAGGTCGTGGTGGCAACCCTCGAGCGATGCGCGCAGCTCGCTGACCTCTTGCGGCGAGAGGAACGGCCCACGCTGCCGCGGATCGCGATGCGACGACTCGTCGACCTCGTGTTCTCCGAGGGAATCTCCGCGTCCGTCTCCACGGAGCAATGCGGACGCCCTCACCACGTCGACCATCCCGGAGCGGTGGTCCTCCCTTGCTCCAACCTCGTCTGGTGGCACTTCGTCGCGGCGTCGACTCGGTTGCCGCACCGCGCGAGATTCAGGCACAACGAGCTGACTGCCCTCGCCGCCGCCGGCGTGCGGCTCGTGGCACCCGAGACGTTGCTGGCGGAGGAAGCGTGGCAATGGCGCGCCGCAGCGCTTCGCGCCCGACAGCGGCTGGTGATGGTCGTCCCTGCCTGGAACCGCGGCGAACGGATGGCGCCGCACCCGTTCCACGACGAGATCGTGGCCCGTTTGATGCTCGACGAGCGCGCGCTCGGCCGCATCACCGTGTCGGGCGCCGACGTGCTGGCGCGCCGACACTGGCACGTCGACGTCGAGCACATGGCCCCCCTGCCGCTTCCGGCCGCACGTCCGGCGTGGCACGTCTCGCCGGGCATCACCATCGGTGACGGGTCGTTCACGCCCCGCAGCCTGCAGACGCTCGTCGAGTGCCCGCTGCGCTGGGCGCTCGAGCATCGCCCGGGTCAACGCGCGCGACGTGTGCCGGCGATCCCGCATGGCGCGCAGGTGAACGGCCTCCTCGCGCACAGGCTCGTCCAGTACCTGGCGCAGGCTGGTTCGTTGAACGCGGATCCGGCGACGATCCGGGCCGCCATCGATCGACTCGTTCCGGGCATCGCCGCGCAGCTCTTGTTGCCCGGGATGAGCTTCGAGCTGCATCAGCTGCGTCATCAGCTCACGGTCGCCGTCATGGCCCTGGCGCGCTTGCTCGAGGCCAATGCCATGACGATCGAGGCCGTCGAAGAGGACCTCGCCGCAGCCTGGATGGGCGTGAACCTCGTGGGTCGACTCGATCTGCGGTTGCGCCGTGCGGACGGTCGCGACGCGGTGCTCGATCTCAAGTGGGGGCGCGGCAAGCACCGCAAGGACCTCGAAACGGGCCGCGCCTTGCAGCTGGCGGTGTACGCGCTCGCGCTGCACCTCCGCGCGCCCGCTGGCCCGGCGCCATCCACCGCATACTTCGCGATGGCGCAGGGGACCTTGCTCACGACCGAGCCGGGCGCCTTCGGCCTGCGCGAGAGCGTGAACGGTCCACCGGTCGGCGAAGCCATCGAGCGGCTGGCGCGCACGGTACCGGCCGTCCGGACGACGCTCGCCGCGGGTACGATTCCGGTGACGGGCCTTCGTACGTCGCTGCCCCTCCTCGAGGCGATCGGGATCCCACGAGCCGAACGCGAACAGCACCTGGAGCTCGAACCCGGAGACGGCTGCGCTCACTGCTCGCTGGGTGCAGTCTGTGGACGAGACTGGGAGGAGCTTGCGTGACGCTGCCCCTCCTCGTCACCGCGAGCGCCGGAACCGGCAAGACGTACCGGCTCACCCGGGAGGTGGTCGCTGCGCTTTCGCCCGAGAGCGCGCGGCGCGCGCGCGTCGACGGGCTCGTCGCGGTCACGTACACGCGCAAAGCGCAGGCGGAGCTGTCGGGTCGCATCCGGCGCGCGCTCGTGCAAGCCGGGGACTTCGAGCACGCGAATCACCTGCCCATGGCGTACGTCGGCACGGTCCATGCCACGTGCATGCGGTTTCTCGAGGAGCTCGCGCTCGATGCGGGGCTGCCTCCGTACCTGGAGGTCTTGCCCGAGGACGGCGGGCAACGCCTCCGTGCGGTCCTCGAGGACCGCGTCGCGCCGGCGACCCGCGAGCACCTCGATCGTCTCGCCCGCCGGCTGGAGATCTGCTTCGACTCTCGCACCGCTCGCCACGATTGGCCACGAAGGGCAGCCGAGGTCATGGATCTGGCACGCGGCAACCGCATCCCACCAGAGGCGCTGCCCGAGATGGCGCGCCGATCGATCACCGGCCTCCTGGAGTTGCTCGGCCCGCCGCTCGGCAGCGCGCGCGAGCTCGACGAGCGTTTTCGAGACGAGGTCGCCGCGTCGATCCAGCGACTGGACACGTTCGACGACGGCACGGCGAAGACCCGCGACGCGCGGGCGCGGCTGCAAGAGATCCATGCACGCGTCGCTCGCGACGACGTTCGCTGGATCGACTGGGCGCGCGCCGCGCGAATCGCCCCCAGCGTGCGGTGCTCTCCTGCGGTCGAGCCGCTCGTGGCCGTCGCGACGCAGTGTGTTCGCCATCCGTCGCTTCACGACGATCTCCGGTCCTTCACGCAGCTCTTGTTCGAGGCTGCGAGCACCGCGCTCGTCGGGTACGACCGATGGAAGCGGGCGCGGCGCATCGTCGACTACGTCGACATGGTCGACCAGGCCCTCCACCTCGTCGGACGACCCCACATCGCCGCCGAGCTCGCCGACCGCCTGGATCTGATCGTCGTCGACGAGTTCCAGGACACGAGCCCGCTGCAGCTCGCGTTCTTCACCGCGCTGCACGGCATGACGCAACGATCGGTCTGGGTCGGTGACGGCAAGCAGTGCATCTTCGAGTACGCGGGCGCCGACCCACTCCTCATGGACGCCGTCGGGCGCTGGATCGTGCGCGAGGGCGGCGCGACCGAGCGTCTGGCGGTCAACTATCGATCGCGCCCCGAGCTGGTGGATGCCTGCTGTAGCCTCTTCGCGCCCGTGCTCGACGATGTTCGGGTCTCACCCGGCCGTTCCGAGACGGCCGAGCTCGCCCCGACGCCGCCGCTCGGCGTGTGGTGGCTCGAGACTCGTAACGCCGCGGAGGACGCAGAGGCGATCGCGGACGCCGCCGCGCGCCTGCTCCGGGAGGAACATGTGACGCCGGTGTACGACGGCACGCTCGATCGCGTGCGCCCCGTCGAGCCGCGCGACGTGGGCATCCTGGTTGCCACCAACGTGGAAGCCAAGCGCATCGCCGCCGGGCTCCACCGACGCGGCGTCCGCGCTACGCTCGCACGCGACGGACTGCTCGCGACGCCGGAAGGCACCCTCGTCGAGTCCGCCCTTCGCTGGCTCGTCGAGCCCAGCGATCGCGACGCGCTGGCGCGGCTCGAAGCGCTCGGGGGATGGAGCGGGCTCCCTCCCGATCAGTGGCTCGAGCGCCAGTTGACCGATCCCGAGCCCGAGCTTCCTGCCTGGCTGGTGCCGCTGCGCGAGCTCCGCGCCCGCCTCGACACCTTCGCTCCCTCCGAGATGCTCGACGAGGTGATGAGCGCATTGGACGTCGCGACGATGTGCGCCCGCTGGCCGCACGCGCAGCAGCGCGTCGGCAACCTCGACAGCTTGCGCGCGCTCGCGCACCGCTACGACGAACGGTGCCGGCGGCAAGGAGCGCCTGCGACGGCGGCGGGGCTCGTCCGCTACTTCGACGGGAGTCGCCAGGTCGTGCTCGTGAAGGACGAGGAGCGGGCGACAGACGATCAGTTCGCCGGTGACGACACGGACGCGGTGACGATTTGCACGTACCACCGAGCCAAAGGGCTGGAGTGGCCGGTGGTGGTCCTCGGCAGCCTCGACCGGGGCGAAAAGAGAGATCCCTTCACGCCGTGTCCCGAGAGCGACCGGCCCGACTTCGATCCGCGGACGCCGCTCGAGGGTCGCTGGATCCGGTTCTGGCCGTGGCCGTTCGGCCAGCAAACCGACCTTCCGCTGGCCGATGCCGCCGCGGTATCCGCCGACGGCCGCCGCGTTGCCGACCGCGAGCTGCGCGAGCGGCGGCGGCTCCTGTACGTGGGCTTCACACGTGCCCGCGATCACCTGATCCTTGCGGCGCGGTTGACCAAGAGGGGCCCGAAGACAGCGTGGCTCGATGATGTGTGCGATCCGTCGGGACAGCCGCTCCTGACGTTGCCGGTCGCACCCGACCCGGAGGGCCCGTCGACGGAAGGCAGCGCCACCGTCGGGGGACGCGCGCTCCGTTGCCGGATCGTGCGGGCATCGACCGGCACCTTCGAGCGTTCGGCGCAGCCCACGCCGCGGCGGCTCGCCAGAGGCGGCCCGTTCCAGGAGGAGCGCGCCTCGTACCGCATCACGCCATCGAGCGCCGGCGAGAGCTACGCACCGCGCACCCGGTACGCCGTCCACCGCGTGCGGCGCATCAGCAGTGCCGTCGCGTTGCCACGGGGCACCGACTGGGCGGTCCTCGGCACGGCGGTCCATGCGTTCCTGGCAGCCGATCCGTACGACGATGCCGCCGCGCGGCTCGTGACCGCGCGCCGTCTGCTCGCGAACGCCGGGTTCGTGGGCGTCATCACGCCGGAGCGGCTCCTCGGCGTCTCCGATGCGCTGCGCGCCACGATCTGCGCGCGCTGGCCCGACGCCCGCTGGCTGCGCGAGACTCCGGTCACCGCGATCGTCGAAGACCATGGCGGCCGGCGCCGGATCGAGGGTGTCATCGACCTGTTGCTCGAGCTTCCGGACGGTGTCGTCGTCGTCGACCACAAGACCTACCCCTCGCCGAGCGACAACGCGGTGGTCGAACGTGCGGCCGACTTCCTTCCGCAGCTCGCGACCTACGCGGATGCACTCACCGCCTGCGGACGTCGTATCCTGCACGCGGCCCTCCATCTGCCGTGCGCGGGCTTCTGGCTCGACGTCGCGTGAGCGAATGGGTAACGATCAGGATCATGAAACGTCGGAAACGCGTGGTCACCAAGCGTGGGCGCCCTGCGGCCCGGCTCGCGCCTGTGAGACGCCCTTTCCGGTCCGCGTTCGGGCTGCTCGCGGGCCGGATCGCCGTTCTCGGTGATATCGTCGCGCGCGTCGACGCGAACTGGAAGGCGGTGACTCCGACGGACGCCGGCGTCAGGCCACCGTCACCTTCCGCACGCCGCGCGCGGTGAGCCACGCCTCGAGCCGCCGGCGCAGGTCGCCCTGCAGGATGATCGCGCCGTCCTCGACGACGCCGCCGCAGCCCATCGCCGCCTTGGCCGCCTTGCACCACGCCTCGAGCTCCTTCGGCGGCAGCTCGAGCTTCTCGACGATCGTCGCCTCCTTGCCGCCCATGCCGAAACACGCCGGTCCGGGCGCCCCGCCAACCGAATCCGGACCGACGGTGATCGCATCGTCCCTCACCCGGAAGATCGAACCACCGCCGACGCCGATCGA
>JAIOII010001450.1 GCA_019912685.1 Kofleriaceae bacterium | reverse complement strand
CTCCTGGGCGCCGACGCCGACGTCGCCGCTCACCTCTCGGCGAGCGCCGCATGCGCGCAGCGCTGGACGTAGACGTACGCCTGCTGGCGCGGCAAGCCCTTGGCGACGAGCGCGAGCAGGACCGCCTCCGAGAAGCAGAGGCCGCCCGAGGCCTCGAGGTTCGTGCGCATGCGCTCGGCGTGGACGACGAGGCCGGTGACGAGCGACGTCGCGCGCGCGAGCATGAAGTCGGCGAGGATGGTCGCGTCGGGGAAGCTGACGCGCTCCACCGACGAGTGCGAGATGTCGCGCTCGTGCCAGAGGGCGACGTCCTCGAGCGCGGCGCCGGCGTAGCCGCGGAGCAGGCGCGCGAGGCCGGTGAGGTTCTCGCTCAAGATCGGGTTCTTCTTGTGCGGCATCGCGCTCGAGCCCTTCTGGCCCTTGCCGAAGCCCTCCTCCGCCTCGCTCACCTCCGTGCGCTGCCAGTGGCGGACGCCGAGCGCGATCTGCTCGATCGCGGTGCCGAGGAGGGCGAGCGCGCCGAGCACCTCGGCGTGGCGATCGCGCTGGACGATCTGCGTGGCGACGGTCTCCGGCGCGAGGCCGAGCCGCGTGAGGGCCTCCTCCTCGATCGCGGGGTCGAGGTTGCCGTAGACGCCGACCGCGCCGGCGATCTTGCCGACGGCGATGGTCTCGCGGGCGCGCGCGACGCGGGCGCGCGAGCGCATGACCTCGGCGTACCAGCGCGCGAACGTGAGGCCGGCCGAGACCGGCTCGGCGTGGATGCCGTGCGAGCGGCCCATCATCGGCGTCTGCGCGTGCTCGCGGGCGCGGGCGGCGAGCGCCGAGGCGAGCCCGTCGATGCCGGCCAGGATCGTGTCGAGCGCGCGCACGCTCTGGAGGGCGAGCGCGGTGTCGAGGACGTCCGACGACGTCATGCCGAGGTGCAGCCAGCGCGCCGGCTCGCCCGCGAGCTCCTCGACGTGGGTGAGGAACGCGATGACGTCGTGGCGCGTCGTCTGCTCGATCTCGAGGATGCGGCGGGCGTCGAGCTTGCCCTCGGCGCGGGCGCGGACGGCGGCGGCGGTGCCGATCGGCACGCGGTGGCGATGCTCCATGGCCTCGCACACCGCCAGCTCGATCTCCAGCCACAGCGCGAACCGCGCATCGTCCGACCAGTTCGCGGTGAGCTCGGGGCGGCTGTAGCGGTCGATCATGTGATGAAGGCGACGCTCCTCGGGGCCTTCCGTACCAAGGTGGCGACTCCATGGCAAGGGTCGCGCGGCTCCCTGCTACCATCGGCGCAGTGCCGCTGGAGCTCGACGCGACGTTGCGCCCCGAACCGGCTTCTTCGGGCTCCGGAGGTGCCGATCCCGCCCCGCTCGACCGGACGGCGACGGCCGCGGGAAGCGTGCGCGCGCGGGCGGCCATGGCGGAGGGCGCGGTCGGACCGGGGACGCGGCTCGCGCACTTCCGCATCGAGCGACTGCTCGGCCAAGGCGGCATGGGCCAGGTGTGGCTCGCGACCGATCTCGCGCTCGACCGGCCGGTCGCGCTCAAGCTCCTGCCGGCGGAGACGGCGGGCGACCGCGATCGCCGGGAGCGGCTCGTGCGCGAGGCGCGCGCGCAGGCGCGGCTCGTGCACCCGAACGTCTGCCACATCTACTTCATCGGCGAGGACGAGGGGCGGATGTTCTTCGCAATGGAGTACGTCGACGGCGAGACCCTCGCGCAGCGCCTCGAGCGCGGCCCGCTGCCGGCCGACGAGGCGGTCGAGCTGGCGCGGATGGCGGCGCTCGGGCTCTCGGCCGCCGACGAGGTCGGGTTCACGCACCGCGACGTGAAGCCGTCGAACCTGATGATCGACCGCCACGGCGTGCTCAAGGTGATGGACTTCGGGCTGGTCGCCTCGAGCCCCGTCGACGTACGCGCGGGCGAGGACGGCGCGCCGGTCGCGGCGTCGGCGCTGGTCGGGACGCCGCTCTACATGGCGCCCGAGCAGGGACGCGGCGAGGCGGTCGACCGGCGCGCCGACATCTACGCGCTCGGCGCGACGCTCCACCACATGATCGGCGGCGCGCCGCCGTTCGCGGGCGACTCGGCGGCGCAGCTGCTCAGCCGGCACGAGACGGCGGTGCGACCCAAGCTGACCGCGACGGCGACGGGCGCGACCAAGCGGAGCGCGACGCTCGCCGACGACGTCATCGCGAAGATGATGGCCAAGCGGCCGGCCGATCGCTTCCGGACGTACGACGAGCTGCTCGCCGCGCTCGACCGCGCGAGCACGGCGCGCACCCGACCGGCGGGCATGGCGGTGCGCGGGATCGCGGCGTTCCTCGATCTGCTGGCCGCCCTCGTGATCGCGGCGCCGCTCATCGTGCTGATGCCGGGGCTCGAGGAGAACGTCTGGGTGCTGGCGGTGTGGGCCGTCCTCTATCCGATCGCGATCGCCCGCTGGGGCGCCACGCCGGGGCGGGCGCTCCTCGACCTCGAGGTGATCAGCGAGCGCGGCGACGGGCGGGTGACGTTCTTCCAGGCGGCGCTGCGCTTCCTGGCCGAGTACGGACCGATCGTGGGGGCCTCGGCGATCGGCGACCTCGGTGCGCTCGCCGGCAACGCGTGGGTGCGCGACGGCGCGAACGTGCCGGTCGCGATCGGCGTCGCGTACGTCGCGATCTCCGTCCTGCACGCCGCGACGCGCTCGATCGACAAGCGCACGCCGTGGGACCTCGCGTCGGGCACGCGCACGTGTTACCGGCGCAAGCGCGTGGCGCCGCGAGAGGCCCGCGCGTGAGCCGCACGCGCG
>JAIOII010001449.1 GCA_019912685.1 Kofleriaceae bacterium | reverse complement strand
CCTCCGCGCCGACGCCCGCACGCACCGCGCGCTCGCCCGCCAGCTCCTCGGCGCCGCGCGCGTGGCGTGCGAGTCGCTGCCGGAGATCGAGCTCATGGTCTCGCCCTTCTCGCACCGCGACGACGTCGCCGCCGTCGAGGCCGTGCTCGACGGCGATCGCCTGCGCGGCGCGCGCATCCGCTTCGCGCCGCTCGAGGGGCTCACCGCCGACTTTCTCGGCCGCTCGCTCAGCTGCCACCGCGCGCTCGCCGCCGTCGGCGGCTACGAATCCACCTACCTCGCGACCTCGCCCGCCGTCATCCCGAACAGCGAGCTCACCACCCTCGACACCGACCTGGGCCCCGTCGTGGAGATCACCGCGACCGACCCGGCGTCCGCGCTCGTGATCTACGCCCGCGCCGAGGCGTTGCTCGATTCGCGCCCCTGACTCAGGCCGTCAGCTCGCCGATGCCGAGGAGCGCGAGCACCGCCGCGGCGGCCTCCGCCTCGTCGCCCTGGGCCGCGATCACCTCGGGGCGGAGCGGCGGCTCGTAGGGCACGCCGACGCCGGGCAGCTCGGGCAGGTCGCCGGCGCGGGCGAAGAGCCCCTTGGGATCGCGGCGGCGGCACTCCTCGAGCGGCGTGGCGACGTACACCTCGACGAAGCGGGGCGCGCGATGGCGCGCGTGCTCGCGCCAGACGCGGCGATGGGCCGTGGCCGCGACGAGCACCACGAGGCCGCGCCGCGCGAGCAGCGACGCGAGCCCACCCAGCGTCTGGTAGAAGACGTCCCGGTCGGCCACGCCGTGACCGAGCGAGGGGACGACGACGTCGCGCACCTCGTCGCTGTCGAGCACGACCGCCGGAACGCGCTCCTCGCGCAGGCGCGCGGCGATGCGCTCCGCGAGCGTGGTCTTGCCCGACGACGGCAGCCCGGTCAGCCACACGACGGCGCCATGGCTCATGGCCGCCTCACGGGGCGACCTCGTCGGCCGAGTGCGGGTTGAAGCGCGGCGCGTCGAGCGTGCGCTCGATCCACGACAGCAGACGATCGCGGCCGCCGGCCGACAGCTTCGGGTACCAGCGCGGGTTGGCGACGACGAGCGCGCGCCAGGCGAGCCACGGGGCGGCGACCTCGAGCACCTCGTGGTCGCTCGTCGAGTTGACGTAGCGCGACCACAGCCGGTGCCAGAGGGTCGAGAGGCCGCGCCGCCACGCGCCGGGCGTGTCGAGCGCGAAGAACACGAAGTTGATCGCCAGCGCGGTGACGTCGTCGGCGGGCTCGCCGAGCGCGCCGCGGCTGGCGTCGAGCAGCGCGAGGTCGCTCTCACCGGCGAACAGGATGTTGAACGGATGGAAGTCGCCGTGGATACGCGCGACGCGCGGCTCGCGGCCGCGCAGCCGCCAGCGCCACGCCGCCGCATGCTCCTCGATGCGCCGCAGGCGTTTCGGGGGCGCGCCGGGGACGTCGGGATCGTAGCCGTCGATCATCCCGAAGATGCCCTCGCCGGAGCCGACGAGGTCGCGCACCGCCCGCGTGTAGGCCGCGAGCCGGCCCTGGTGACGCACGTGCAGCTGGCACATGTAGTCGGCGAGGACGTCGAGGCGCGAGAGGTCGCGCGCGCTCGTGCCCTCGGCGGCGATGCGGCGCAGATCGTTCGCGTAGAGCTCGCCCGGCTGCCAGCCGGTGAGGAGGTAGACCTCGGTCGCGTCGGCGATCGAGCGCATCGTCCCGTCCTGCGCGATCACGCCCACATCGAGCGCGGGCACGTGGCGCGGGATGCTCGCGTACGTGTCGAACGCGAGCAGCATGTTCGCCGCGCGATCGGCGCGGCGGTCGTGACCGAAGTCATCGGCGCGGGCGGTGTGCATCACGACGGCGTCCTCGCGGCCGTCGGCGTCCCGCAGGGTGACGCGGATCGGGATGCCATACCCCGAGCCCTTGGTCGTCGCATCGCCGGGCCGTTCGTCGTCGCCGAGGCGCTCGCACGCCACGATCGTCGAGCTCGGGAACCGGCGCCGGATCAGGTCGCGAAGTGCCTCCATACCCCCACACGGAGCAAGTTGCGGGCCGTCGGCCGGGCGCGCACCGCGTGCGCGCCGGCGGTCAGGCGGCGCGATGGGTGCGCGAACGCCGGGCGTTCTCTTCGAGCTGGCGCCGCGCGGCGCGGAACGAATCGCGCACGGCGACACGCACGTCGTCGTGCGCGCCGTCCTCGCCCGGGTCCTGGGTGACCGCGATCTCCTTGCCCGGGACGGAGATGAGGACGTGGACGCGGAACCGATTGCCGCGCTCGTGGTGGCGATGCGGCTGATCGATCGTCACCTCGCAGCGCTGGACGCGCGGATCGACGCGCTCGAGGCGCGTCGCCCAGCGGCGCACGAAGGCGTCGACGGACGGGCTCGGGAACATGTCGCGGAAGTTGACGGTCACGGGAATCGGCATGACCGACGTCGATTGCATGTCGCGCGCCAGCCGTGTGCTCCGGCACGTCAGCGGGGCTGGGCCACCGGGAACCACAGGCGAATTCGCGTGCCCTGCCCCGGCGCCGTGGTCAGGCCGACGCGGCCTCCGTGACGCTGGACGAACGCGTACACCATCGCCAGGCCGAGGCCGGTGCCCTCGGACTTGGTCGTGAAGAACGGCTCGAACACCCGGCGCTCGACGTCGGGCGCCATGCCCGGGCCGTCGTCGGCGACCTCGACCCAGGCGCCGCCGTCCTCGAGGCCGGTCGCGACCACGATCACGCCGCGCTCGCTCAGGGCCTCCGTCGCGTTGGCGATGAGGTTCACGACCGCCGTCGCCAGCTCGGAGCTGCGCGACCGGACGAGCGGCACCGGCGCGATGGCGCTCCTCAGCTCGATCGCCGGGTGCTGCGCCACGCGCGCGCGGGAAAGCTCGACCGCGCTGGTCGCGACCGCGGCGAGGTCGACGTCCTCGGCCTGGACCTCCAGATCCTGGCGGCTGAAGTCGCGCAGGCGCTCGACGACGTCGACGCCGTGGCGGACGATCTCCTGGAGCCGCGCGATCGTCTCGCGCACCGCGTCGGCGTCGCCGCGATCGATGCGACGGCGAAGGACCTCGAGCTGGAGGCCGATCGGGTTGAGCAGGTTCTTGACGTCGTGCGAGACGCCGGCCGACATCTGTCCGAGCAGCCGCAGCCGCTCGGTGCGGGCGAGCACCTCGCGCGACGCGCGTAGCTCGGCGTACGACCGGGCGAGCTCGTCGTGCGACGCGGCGCGGCCGGCGGCGATCGCGGCCAGGTCGACGAGCGCCTCCGCGAGGGCCGCCTTCTCGCCGGGGAGCTCGACCGGCTCGTCGTCGAGGAGCACCAGCACGCCGTAGAGATCGCCCTCCGCGACGAGCGGGTACTGGCGGACGTGCGCGAACCCGGCGCCGGCGGCGGCGAGGCGCTGCCCGAGCTCCGCGCCGATCGCGTCGCTCTCGGTCGTCC
>JAIOII010001448.1 GCA_019912685.1 Kofleriaceae bacterium | reverse complement strand
CGCGGCGGCCTCGCTCTTCGCGCGCTCGATCTGGAAGCGGCGGCGCCCCTGCTTGTCCTTGGGGTGGGTCACGATGGTGGCCGGCGGCAGGAGCCCGAAGTTCACGTTGGTCGGAGCGTACTTGTAGTTGCCCTCGCGCGGGGCGGTGACGTGCTGGTAGAGCGCGCCCATCATCGTGGTCGGCGGCGGCGGCGCCGGCGCGCGCCCGGCGAGCTCGTCGGCGAGGAGCCACGCCGCCACCAGGCCCATCGCGCAGCTCTCGATGTAGCCCTCGACGCCCGTGAGCAGCCCCGCCAGCCGCAGCCGCGGCTCGCTGCGCAGCTCGAACGACGGGCCGAGCACGCGCGGCGCGTCGACGTACGTGTTCCGGTGGATCGAACCGAACCGCAGCCACTCCGCCTTCGCCAGCGCCGGCACCATCGCGAAGATGCGCTGCTGCTCGGGGTACGCGAGCCGCGTCTGGAACCCGACGAGGTTGTACGCGGTCAGGTACTGGTTCTCGGGGCGGAGCTGCACGACCGCGTACGGCCACCGCCCGGTCTTCGGGTCGGTCAGCCCCACCGGGCGCATCGGCCCGTAGCGCAACGTGTCCTTCCCGCGCTCCGCCATCACCTCGATCGGCAGGCAGCTCTCGAAGTAGCGCGGCTCCTCGAACTCGTGCGGCATGACCTTGCGCCCCGCGATCACGGCGTCGACGAACGCGAGGTACGTCTCCTTGTCGATCGGGCAGTTCACGTAGTCGCCCGCGCTCGCCTCGCCGGTGTCGCCGCCCTCGCCCGCGCCCGCCCCCACGCCACTCTCGTGCTGCCAGCGCGACGAGCGGAACGCGTGCTCCAGGTCGACCGACTCGGCGGCGACGATCGGCGCGATCGCGTCGTAGAAGTACATGCGGTCGCCGCCGAGCTGCTTGCGGATCACGGCGCCGAGCGGACCACCGGTCAGCGGCCCGGTCGCGACGATCACCGGCCCCGCCGGCAGCTCCTCGAGCGGCCGCCGCTCGATGCGCACGTTCGGGTGCAGCGCGAGCGCCACCGTGATCGCGCGCCCGAAGCCGAAGCGCTCGACCGCGAGCGCCTGCCCGGCCGGCACGCGGTTCCGGTCGGCCTGCGCGATCACCATCGAACCCGCCAGCCGCAGCTCGTGCTTGAGCAGCCCCGCCGGCGTGTCGAGCTCGTTCGAGCGCAAGGAGTTCGAGCACACGAGCTCGCCGAGGAGCGGCGTCTGGTGCGCCGGCGACATCGCCGCCGGCTTCTGCTCGACGAGCGCGACCCGCAGCCCGCGCTCCGCGAGCTGCCACGCCGCCTCGCAGCCGGCCATGCCGCCGCCGACCACGGTCACGTCCGCATCGCGCCACGTCATGGCGCAACCGTACTACAGGGTCACGCCGCGGGCGTCGCGGCGCCCTCTTCGCTCTCGTCGGCGCCCGACTTCCAGTCGCAGGTGAGGCAGCGCAGGAGCACCCCGCGCTTGTTCTCCTTCTTCACCACGAACTTGGCCTGGCACGCCGGGCAGGGCTGCGGGATCGGGCGATCCCACGTGACGAACTCGCAGCCCTTCGACTTCCAGTTCGAGCAGCCATAGAACGGCTTGCCGCGGCGCGAGCGCTTCTCGGCGAGCTGGCCGTTGCAGCCCTCGCGCGGGCACTTCACGCCGAGCGAGATCGGCTTGGTCGTCTTGCAGTCGGGGTAGCGCGTGCACGCGAGGAACGCGCCGAAGCGACCGCGCTTGTGGGTCATCGGCGCGCCGCACGTCTCGCACACCTCGTCGGTGGTCTGCGGCGGCACGATCTCGTACGTGCCGTCGAGGTTCTTCACCACCTCCTTGGTGTTCCGGCACTCGGGGTAGCCCTGGCACGCGAGGAACGAGCCGTTGCGCCCCCACTTGATGACCATCGGCTTGCCGCACTTCTCGCAGACGAAGTCGGTCGCGATCTCCTCGCGCTTGACGTCGCGCATCTCGACGCGCGCCTTGGCCAGGTCGTCCTTGAACGGGTCGTACCAGTCGGCGAGGAGCACGTGCCAGTCCTGCGTGCCCTCCTCGACGTGGTCGAGGTCGGCCTCCATCTTGGCCGTGAAGTCGACCGACACGATGCGCGGGAACGACTCGACGAGCAGGCTGTTGACCAGGATGCCGAGCTCGGTCGGGTAAAAGCGGCCCTCGCGCTTCTCGACGTAGCCGCGGTCGACGATCGTCGACATGATCGACGCGTAGGTCGACGGGCGGCCGATGCCGTCCTCCTCGAGCTCCTTCACCAGCGACGCCTCGGTGAAGCGCGGCGGCGGCTGGGTGAAGTGCTGCTCGGGGCGGACCTCGGTGAGCTTCACCGGGTCCCCGACCTCGAGCGCCGGCAGGAGGTGGTCGGCGGCCTCGGCGGCCTCCGCCTTCTCGTCGTCGGTCTCCGAGACCTCGTAGACCTTGGTGTAGCCGGGGAACTTGAGGATCTGGCCGGTCGCGCGCAAGACGGCGCGCCCGCGATCGAGATCGATCGTCGTGCGGTCGTACACCGCCGGCACCATCTGCGACGCGACGAAGCGCTGCCAGACGAGCGTGTACAGGCGGACGAGGTCGTTGGCCTCGGGGTTCCCGGCGGCGACGAGCGCGTCGCGCACGCGCTCCGGCGTCCACTCCATCAAGGTCGGGCGGATCGCCTCGTGCGCGTCCTGCGCGCGCTCGCGGTTGCCGTACGTGTTCGGCGCCTCGGGCAGGTAGTCGTCGCCGTACGTCTCCTTGATGTGCCCGCGCACCGCCGCCATCGCGTCGTCGGAGATGCGCGTCGAGTCGGTGCGCATGTACGTGATGAGGCCGGTCGGGCCCTCGGCGCCGAGCTCGACGCCTTCGTACAGGCGCTGGGCGAGCGCCATCGTGCGCTTCGCGCTGAAGCGCAGCTTGCGCGCCGCGTCCTGCTGCAGCCGCGACGTGATGAACGGGGCCTGCGGGCGCTTGCGCTGCTCGCGCTTCTCGACCGACGCGACCACCGCGTCGCCGGCGCGCAGCTCGGCCGCGATCTCGTCGGCCTGGGCCTGGGTCTTGGGCTCGGCCTTCTCGCCGAGCCAGCGGAAGATGCGCGCGTCGAACGGCGGCGGCTGCGGCCCGAGGCACGTCGCCTCGACCGACCAGTACTCCTCGGGCACGAACGCGCGGATCGCGTCCTCGCGCTCGGCGACGAGGCGCACGGCGACCGACTGCACGCGTCCGGCCGACAGGCCGCGCTGCACCTTGTTCCACAGGATCGGGCTGATCTCGTAGCCGACGAGGCGATCGAGGATGCGCCGCGTCTGCTGCGCGTACGCCTTGTTCATGTCGAGCGGCAGCGGCGCCTGGAGCGCGGCGGCGACGCCCTTCTTCGTGATCTCGTGGATGAGCACGCGCTGGACGTTGCGGTTGACCGGCTTCAGCTCCTCCGCGATGTGCCACGCGATGGCCTCGCCCTCGCGATCGGGGTCGGACGCGAGGTAGACCTTCTCGACCTCGCGCGCGACCTTGCGGATCTCGGCGACGACCTTCTTCTTGCCGTCGATGACCTCGTAGACCGGCTCGAACTTGTTCTCGACGTCGACGCCGATCTTGCTCTTCGGCAGATCCTTCACGTGGCCGACCGACGCCTTCACCGTGTACCCCGAGCCGAGGTACTTGCCGATCGTGCGCGCCTTGGCCGGCGACTCGACGACGACGAGCGCCGAGCCCGGCTTCACCTTCTTCGCCTTCTGCGGCTTCTCGCTCTCGGCGTACGCGGCCTCGTCCTCGGCCGTGTCCTTCTTCCCCGCCCGCCCCTTGCCGCCCTTGCCCTTGGTCCACGACTCGGGCGCCCGCACCTTGGCCTTGCCGTCCTTCCTGGCGGGGGCCGGCCTGGCGTCGGTCTTCGCTTCCGTCTTCGCTTCGGTCTTCGCGTCCGTCTTGGCCTCGGCCTTCGTCACCTTCGCCACCGGCTTGCCCTTGGCCTTCGCCTTGGTCTTGGGCGCAGCCTTGGCCTTCGCCTTGGGGCGTTTCGTCTTGGCGTCGGTGTGAGTCGTCTTCTCGGCCACGGGACCTCTTCAGGGAGCACGGACATACGCGGAGCCGGGGAGCGCGAGGATCCAGCCGGTCGCGAGCAGATCATTAAGGAGGGAGACGGCGCGGGGGATGCCGACGCCGAGGGCCACGGCGACGTCACCGGCGTCGCGGGCCCGGCGCGGATCGAGCGCCGCCCAGGCGCGCGCGC
>JAIOII010001447.1 GCA_019912685.1 Kofleriaceae bacterium | reverse complement strand
CGGCGAGCGCGAGCGCCGAGAGGACCTGGGCGACGTGGTTGTTGCCGCGCGTCTCGTGCAGGTGCCGGAGCGCCGCCGCGCGCTCGTCGTCGGTGAGGCAGGCGAGGAAGCCCTCGAGCGCTTCCGGACCGCGGCGGTCCGCGCTCAGGAGCTCCTCGGTCAAGGCGGCGTCGAGCCCGCCGCCGGGAGTGGGCGCGGCCTCGCTCGCGGGTTCAGGTTCGACGACGTGCTCGGCGGACTGGTACACGGCTCCTCGCTTCGCCGGTGGGACCGGCGTCCATACTACGGGAGTTGCGCGGCGGATCTACCCGCGGCGCCGCTCGAAGACCAGCATCTCCCCGAGGTAGGGGTGCTCGCGGGTGTCGGTGCGGGTCATGCCGCAGCGCTCGATCACGCGCAGCGACGCGACGTGCCACGGGAACGTCACGGCCGTGACCGCGTCGATGCCGGGCTGGACGAGCGCCCACTCGACGCACGCGCGCGTCGCTTCGCTCGCGTAGCCCTGGCGCTGCTCGGCCTCGTCGACGCCGTAGCCGACCTCGGCGATGCCGTCGGGCGGGCGGCCGTGGAAGATGACGCTGCCCACGACGCGGGGCTCGCCGCCGCGCGTCACGAGCAGCGTGTCGCCCCAGAGGCGGCAGTCCGGATCGGCGCGGATCGCGTCGAGCGAGAGGCCGAAGGCGCGGGCGACGAGGTCCGGCCCCGGCCACGCGAGCGGCAGGCGAGCGCCGCAGATCGCCTCGGCGCGCGCGCGATCCTGCGCCATCACCGCCTCGACGAAGGGCAGGGTGACGGGGAAGAGGTCGAGGCGTTCGGTCCGGAGCGCCGGCACGCCCGGGATGCTACCGTACCCGACGGATGCTGTCGGTCTTCGACATCTTCAAGATCGGCATCGGCCCGTCGAGCTCGCACACGGTCGGTCCGATGCGCGCCGCGCGCCGGTTCGCCGAGCACCTCGCGGCGACGGGCGAGCTCGCGGGCGCGGCGTCGGTGAAGGTCGAGCTCTTCGGCAGCCTGGGCCACACCGGCCGCGGCCACGGCAGCGACACCGCCGTCATCCTCGGGCTCGAGGGCGAGGATCCGGAGACGGTCGACGTCGACGCCGTGCCGGCGCGCGTCGCCGCGGTCGTGGGCGCGGGCAAGGTCACGATCGGCGGCCGCGCCGTCGACTTCGTGCCGGCGCAGGCGATCGTCTTCCATCGCAAGGACCGCCTGCCGCTCCACCCCAACGGCATGCGCTTCACGGCGTTCGCGCCCGGCGGCGCCCCGCTCGTCGAGAAGATCTACTACTCGGTCGGCGGCGGCTTCGTCGTCGGTCCCGATGGCGCGCCGGTCGGCGGTGACGTGGCCCGGCCCGCGCCGCCGCATCCGTTCTCGACGGGCGCGGGGCTCCTCGGGGTCTGTGACACGACCGGGCTCTCGATCTCGACGGTGATGCTCGAGAACGAGCGGGTCGCGCGGTCCGAGGCCGAGGTGAAGGCCGGCGTCCACCGCGTCTGGCAGGCGATGGAGGGCTCGATCCGCCGCGGCTGCGACCGCGAGGGCATCTTGCCCGGCGGCCTCAAGGTCCGGCGCCGCGCCGCCGGCCTGCACCGCAAGCTGCGCACCGATCCGCGCGGCACGACCGATCCGCTGGTGATCATGGACTGGGTGAACCTGTTCGCGCTCGCCGTGAACGAGGAGAACGCCGCGGGTGGCCGCGTGGTGACCGCGCCGACCAACGGCGCCGCGGGCGTCATCCCCGCCGTGCTCATGTACTACCGGCGGTTCACGCCCAACGCCGACGACGAGGGCACGCTCCGCTTCCTGCTCACCGCGGCGGCGATCGGCATCCTGTACAAGGAGAACGCGTCGATCTCGGGAGCCGAGGTCGGCTGCCAGGGCGAGGTCGGCGTCGCCTGCTCGATGGCGGCGGGCGCGCTCGCCGAGGTGCTCGGCGGCACGCCGGCGCAGGTCGAGAACGCCGCCGAGATCGGCATGGAGCACAACCTCGGCCTGACGTGCGATCCGATCGGCGGCCTCGTGCAGGTGCCGTGCATCGAGCGCAACGCCATGGGCGCGGTGAAGGCGATCAACGCCGCGCGCCTCGCGCTGCAGGGCGACGGCAGCCACAAGGTGTCGCTCGACAAGGTGATCAAGACGATGCGCGACACCGGTCGCGACATGTCGAGCAAGTACAAGGAGACCGCGCGCGGCGGTCTCGCGGTGAACATCATCGAGTGCTGACGGGCTTTGCCCGAGCGTGCCATTGCGAGGCAGGGGCGGGCGTGCGATCGGGAGGCATGCTGCGCATCCTCCTGGCGTCGACGTTCGCGATCGCCGTGGTGGCACCGGCCGCGACGGCCCAGCCGAAGCCGGCGCCGAAGCCCGGGGCGAAGCCGGCGCCGAAGCCCAAAGCGAAGGCGGCGGACTTCGGGCTCACGGCGTACGCCTCCGTGGCGAAGGGCGGCTTCCCCGAGGGCTGGGCGACGATCGAGGCGCTCTCGCCCGACGAGATCGCCGAGACCCACGACAACCTCGACGACCTGTCGTGGCTCGCGCCCCTCGCGCGCGCGAACAAGGTCGTCCTGTTCGGCGAGAACCACTACTACGCGGTCACCAATCATCTCGCGCACCGCGTCCTCTTCGCGCTGCAGCAGGGCGACCACTTCCACCTGCTCACGATGGAGGCGCAGTACTCGACGACGCCGTACATCGATCACTACGTGCAGCTCGCCGATGACGCCGCGGCCAAGTCCTTCTACGACGCCGCGCTCGTGTCGATGGTCGACACCGCCGAGGAGCGCACGCTGCTCGAGCGCGTGCGCGCGTGGAACAAGCGGCACCCGAAGCGCCGGATCCACCTCGCCGCGCACGACATCGAGCACGACTACGCGACGACCATCCAGCACGTGCTCGCGCCGTACTTCCGCCGGCTCGATCCCGACGTCGAGCTCGAGGTCGCCGACTTCGAGAAGGACGGGCTCGGGTTCATCGCCGAGCTCGAGGCGCTGGTCGCGCGCGCCCGCAAGGCCCGCACCGTCGGCGACCACCCGTTCCTCACCGCCGACTTCATCGCGACCGTCGTCCAGAACCTCCGCTCCAAGCACCTCGCGAGCCACATCGATCACACGTACTACCGGCAGCGCGCGATCGTCCGCAACCTTACCGACCCGAAGTACCTCGGTCGCTGGTTCCAGACCGGCAAGGTGATGCTCTGGGGCGGCAGCTATCACACGCAGACCCGGCGCGCCTTCCCCGACGGCGGCGCGTTCCTGCGCGAGGGCATCTACCTCGCGACCGAGTTCAAGCCGACCCGCGGCAAGACGTACTCGATCTCCGTCATCGGGCTGGCGCTGTCGCTCGGCGGCATGGCCGGCGTCGACGCGGCGAAGCTCGGCCACATGGGCGATGGCTACCGCACCAACCTCCAGCGCCTGCAGCGCGCGCATGCCGCCGGCGCGATCGCCGCCGAGGACGCGCACTTCCTCGACGCCGTCTCGGCGCCCTTCCTGGCGCTCGTCGACCTCGCGCGCACCGTCGACCACAAGCCGTTCCGCATCACGAACGTCGCCTGGTTCCTCATCAACCCCTTCCTGGCCAAGCTGCCGCCCGAGCTGCGCCGCGACCTCGCCTACGCGCGCACCGAGTTCACGAGCCACGACACCGTCATCGTCGTGCCGCGCTCGCCGATCACGCGCCAGCTCGCCCGCTGACGCGACGTCTGGGCAGATCGCCTAGGCAACCGCGGCGCCGTCGCGCAAGCGCGCGTGACGACTCGGGCGGCGCCTGGCACCGCCGGTGCAAGCTGCCGGCGGCATGATGAAGAAGCGCTCGTCGTTCGCCATCGCCGTCGCGTTCGGCGCCCTCACCGGGGGAGTCGCCGCGGCCTCCCCCTATGACCAGACGCCCGTCGAGAAGATGGTCACCGAGCTGACCTACACGCTCGACGGGCAGCACATCGCCAAGCCGACGTGGACGTCGACCGTCGAGCAGATGAAGGGGATGAAGCCGCCGTCGTACTGCCACGACACGCTGCGCGACGCCAAGCTCGCGCCCGACACGCGCGTCTACTCGAGCCAGGGCTTCTGGTTCAAGACCGCGAAGAAGGACGACCAGGAGCACCAGTACATCCTGCCCGCCGACGTCGAGGGCCTCTGCAAGCGCTACCACGACTTCTACGTCCACGAGTTCGTCGAGGCCGCGGTGGTGGAGGCGTGGCAGACGCAGCAGACGATGAAGCGGCCGGTCGAAGGCTTCTACGAGAGCGAGGCGGAGCGGGTCGGCATCTCGGGCCGCCTCTGCGCCGAGTGGGTCGACAAGGCGCTCGCGCACGGCTTCACGGCCACCGACAAGGTCGAGTCGTCGCGTTATGGCCTGCCGGCGATCGAGCTCGGCAAGGTGAAGGAGACCTACTGCCAGCCGGCGATCGACTTCGCGCCGAAGCGTCTGCAGGAGGTGAAGGACCTCGCCGCCGCCAAGCACCAGGCGATCGTCGACGTCTACAAGAAGGCCGGCATCAAGGGGAAGCGCCTCGAGCTGTACGTGAGCTACGGCCCGCCCGACAACACCGGCTTCTACGCGGCCGGCTGCGAGTCGACCGTCGAGAGCCTCCCCGCCCTCAAGAAGGCGAAGAAGCTCTTCGTCTGGCTCGAGGGCCCGAGCGGCTACACGATCCGCAAGTTCACCTTCAAGGGCGACAACTACACCGTCAGCGAGCGGACCTACTCGACCCAGGAGGGCGCCTACCGCGGCTGCCGCTGAGCGATCGCCTGGCGCTGGCGCGGCCTTGCTCGTAGCATCGGCGTGATGCGCGTGCGCGTTCGATCCTCGGCTGGACCCGTGGTCGCGGGTGCGATCGGGCTGGCCTCGTGTGGCGGTCACGGCACGGACATCGAGCCGACGCTCGTGTTCGCCGAGCGGAGCGATGACGAGATCACGCGGTTGATCATCGCCGCGACCGGCGAGGAGCAGACGGCGGCCCTCTCGTTCCTCGCTTTGCAGATGGACGGACGGGACCCTGGCTGCCCGGTCGTCGCCGAGACGTCGGACACGATCACCGTCACCGGCGACTGCACCCGCGTCGACGGGGCGCAGATCGTCGGATCAGCGATCATCAGGCGGCCTTCGGGCGAAGGTCTCCGCACGTATCACGAGCTTCGCCGCTTCGGGTATGTCGGGGCCAGCTCGAGGACGACGTACGACGGCTTCGTCGACAGGCGCGACGACTTGCGGACGTGGGACGGCGACGTGACGGTCGACGAGGACGGCGTGGCCGTGCGCGCGGACATCTACTCACGCTGCGAGACGTCCGGCGAGCGGACGACGTGCAGCCACGACGGCAGCGGCGTCGAGCTCGTCGGAGTCGGCGGCGCGCACGTCTCGGGCACGACGACGGTCGGGCTCACGGCGTACTACGCCGACTACGTGCTGCGCGGCGTCGATCGTCTCGTCGTGACCCTTCCGGGTGGCCCCAACGGTTGCATCGGGTGGAACATCGAAGGGACCGACCGACACCACGACTGTCCGCGCTGACGCACACACATCGGCGCCGTGCCGGCGCCGGCGTCGGGCGTGAAGCGGCGGCCACGGCTCACGGACGCCTTCCTCGTGAGCTCGCGGGGTTTCCTGGCGGCACGGCGGTTGCTGGTCGTAGGATCAGACGAGGAGGGCACTCATGCGGATCCTGGCTGGATCATCGCTCGCGGCAGCGTTCGGGCTCGGGGCGTGCGGCGCCGGCGGCAGCACGGACGTCGACCCGACGCTCGTGTTCGCCGAGCGCAGCGAGACGGAGATCGCGCGCATCATCTCGGCCGCCGGCGGCGCGGACATGTTCGGGGCGCAGGCGCAGGTCGATCAGTTCGGCGACACGTTCGACGCCGACCCCTGCCCCGCGATCGAGGTGAGCGGTGACACCGCGACCGTGACCGGCGGCTGCACCCGCGCCGACGGGACGCAGGTCCTCGGCGCGGCGGTGGTCACCAACCCGGCCGGCTGGGATCAGATCGACTGGTTCGGCGGGGACTCGCGCTACGAGCTCCACCAGCTCGCGTTCGTCACGCAGGGCGCGACGTTCACGTACGACGGCTTCATCGAGCGGCGCGACAACTTCACGACGTGGGACGCCGACCTGACGGTGACATCGTTCGGCGTGACGGTGCGCTCGGACCTCTACTACCACTGCGAAAACCCGTCCTCGCCGAGCTGCGACCTGACCAACAGCGGCATCGAGCTCGTCGGCGTGGGCGGGGCGCTCGCGTCCGGCAACGTCTCGATCGAGGGCCAGGCGCAGGTCTCGACCTTCGACCTGCGCGGCGTCGACCGGCTCCGCGTGCGCATCGAGGGCGGGTGCGTCGCGTGGGAGATCGAGGGCACCGACCTCCGCGCCGTCTGCGCCCCCTGAGACGGCAACCCGTGAGAATCACGGGCGGATTTGGGGGCTTTACATTGCCCCCGCCTCCCCCCAGACTGCGCGGCCACCGTATGAACGCCGCCCCCGGCCAGAACATCTTCTTCGTGTCCCTGGGTTGCCCCAAGAACCAGGTCGACACCGAGGTGATGCTCGGCCAGGTGCAGGCGGCGGGGCACGCGCTGTGCGACGTGCCGGAGGACGCGGACGTCATCGTCGTCAACACGTGCGCCTTCATCGATCAGGCCAAGGCCGAGAGCATCAACACGATCCTCGAGATGGCCGAGCACAAGAAGGACCGCGCCGCCAAGCTCGTGGTCACCGGCTGCCTCGCGCAGCGCTACGCCGACGAGATCGCGAAGGAGATCCCCGAGATCGATCACATCCTCGGCTCGTCGGACTTCCCGTCGATCGCCCGCGCGATCGCGCCGGCCGCCGCGCCCGCCCGGAGCGCGAGGTCGTCCGCGCGCGGCAAGAAGCTGCCGGTCATCCAGGTCACCGAGACGCCGGCCTACATCTACGATCACGACGCCCCGCGCGTGCGCATCGGCGCGCGCCACACCGCGTACGTGAAGATCGCCGAGGGCTGCGATCGGCCGTGCTCGTTCTGCATCATCCCCAAGCTGCGCGGGCCGCAGCGCAGCCGCTCGATCGACGACATCGCGGCCGAGGTCGCGCAGCTCGGCGCCGAGGGCGTGAAGGAAGTGAACCTGATCGCGCAGGACCTCACGCGCTACGGCTGGGACCTCGAAGGCCGGCCGACGCTCGCCGCGCTCCTCCGCCGCATCGCCGGCACGCCGGGCATCCACTGGATCCGCCTCCACTACACGTTCCCGAGCGCGTTCACCGACGAGCTCATCGACGTCATCGCCGGCGAGCCGACGATCGCCAAGTACGTCGACGTGCCGCTCCAGCACATCGACGACGGGATGCTCAAGATCATGCGCCGCGGCCACACCGCGCGCATCACCTACGAGCTCGTCGAGCGCCTGCGCAGCCGCATCCCCGGCGTCGTCCTGCGCTCGACGTTCATCGCCGGCCACCCGGGCGAGACCGAGGAGATGTTCGGCGCGCTCAAGCGGTTCCTCACCGACGTCGAGCTCGACCGCGTCGGCGTGTTCCCGTACTCGATCGAGCCGGGCACGGTCGCGGCGATGCTGCCGCATCGCGTGCCGCAGGACGTCGCCGACGCGCGCGTCGCCGAGCTGATGGCGCTCCAGGCCGAGATCAGCAAGACCAAGCTCGAGCGGCTGGTCGGCCAGGAGCTCGAGGTCCTCGTCGACGGCATCTCCGAGGAGACCGACCTCCTGCTCGAGGGCCGCTTCTACGGCCAGGCGCCCGGCATCGACGGCGTCGTCTACCTCGCCGACGGCACCGCGCCCGCGGGCGCGATCGTGCGCGCCCGCGTCACGCAGGCGTCCGAGCACGACCTCGCCGCGTCGCTCGAGCTGTAGGTCGGCGCGCGGCGTCGCCGGTCAGCACTTCTCGGGCGCGCAGGTGACGCTCGTGAGCTTCACCTTGGCGTCGTCGCTCGTGCGCAGGGTCGCGCCCTTCACCTTCACGTGCTCGAGCGTGCTGCCCGACGAGCGGCCGTAGAGCTCGATGCCCTTCCACGCGCCGGCGTCGTCGCGCGTGCCCTGGAACGTGATCGGCCTGGCGGCGGTGCCGACGGCCTGGAGCTTGCCTTCCTGGCTGTAGCCGACGTAGATCACGCCGGCGTCGGTGAACGTGTACGTGGCGCCGGCCGGGATCGTCACCTGGCCGCCGTCGATGTAGATCTCGCCGTCGATCGTCACCGCGGCGCCCGGCTGCTCGAGCCAGGTCGCCGGCTTCTCGACCTTGCCGCCGTGGACGAGGATCTTCTCGCCGGCGGCGTAGGTGTTGGCGGCGCCCAGCACGCCGAGCGCGCGCGGGGCGAGCTCGAGCGCGCGCTCCCGGTTGCCGGCGAGCTGGTTGTGATCGAAGGCCCTCAGCTCGCCGGAGTCGTCGACGTGGAGGCCGATCACGTTGTCGGCCAGGGTCGAGCTGGTCATCGACAGCTTGCCGCTCTCGACCCGCACCGCCGCCTTGTCGTCGCCGCCGCCGTGGCGCACGACGACGTGCTCCATGGTGAGGACGCCGCGGCTGTAGCTGATGATGCCGCGCTCCCAGGCGCCGGGCTCGGCCGCGCCCGCCGAGGCGAAGCTCACGGGCGCCTCCTTGGTGCCCGCGACCTCGAGCTCGCCCTCGCTGGCGTAGCCGACGTAGATCGCGGCCCCGCCGTCCATGAGGAAGCGATTGCCGGCGGCGATCACGACCTTCGCGCGGCTGGGCGCGCCCTCGATGTAGACCTCGCCGGTGACCTTGAACGGCGCGCCCGGGTTGGCCCACGTCGCCGACTTCTTGGCCGCGCCACCCCGCAGCTCGATCGCCGCGTCGGCGGGGAACGTGTTCGCGCCGACGCCGCCCAGCGCCGCCGGCGGCACGCTCATCGCGAGCTCGCCCGGCTTCTCGAACGTGTTGCCGGCGAAGGCGGCGAACGTCGCCTGGTCCTCGAGGCGGACGGACGCCTCCTGGTTGTCGCGGAAGGTGCTGTCCTTGACGGTCAGCTCGGGCGCCTCGCTCGCGAGCGCGACCTGCGCGTGCTCGATCACGATCCCGTTCAGCTCGGAGCGGGGCGCCCGCGCGTAGATCGTCACGCCCTTCCACGCGCCGGCGGCCTTGTCGCCGCCCGACGTGAACGTCACCGGCTGCTCCTTCGTGCCGCGCACGACCAGCTTGCCCGGCGCGCTGTACGCGACGTACATCGCGGCGCCCGGCGCGAACGCGAGGGTGGCGCCGGCCTCGACGACGAGCTCGCCGTCGACGTAGTAGTCGCCCTCGACCTTGGTCTGGCAGCCGGCCGGGATGGTGCGCCGGAGCCCCTTGTCGGTGTCCTTGAGCGCCGGCGGGCATTCGCTGACCGGCTTCAGGTCGCCCATCGACTCGGTGGTCGCCGACTGCGTGCCGTCGCCGCCGGCTGCGCCGCTCGCCGTCCCGGCGCCGCCGCCGGTGGCGCCCGAGCCGCCCGATCCGGAGGTGCTCTCGTTCGACTTCTTCTTGCAGCCGCCGGCGAGGGTCGCGGCGGCGATCACGATGAGGAGCTTCTGCATGGCCGGCCGTTGTAACACGCCGGTCGGAGCCCTTGGCCGCGGCGTGCGGTCGCTGGATAGTCGGCGATGGATGTCTCGGGAGGATGACGAGCCGACGACCGCGACCGAGCGCGAGCTCGAGCGCGTCGCTGACGTGCCGCCGCAGCCGGAGCGGCCGCTGCGCCCGGTCGGCTGGCTGCTCGCGCCCGAGCTGATCGCGCAGCTGCGCACGATCCTGCATCGCCGGCGCAACGATCCGCGCGACTGGATGCCGCTCGTGCCCGGGCACGCGCACGTCGAGGACGGCGCGCCCGACGCCGGCCGCGTGCGCGACGTGCGCGTCGACGCCGTCGCCGGTGTCCGCGATGTAGTCGAACCACAGCTCGCCGCGCTGTTCGGGCTGTCGAGCCTCGGCGAGCACGGCCCGTCGCTCGACCTCGCCGGCTACGAGCGGGTGCAGGCGGCGTCGTAC
>JAIOII010001446.1 GCA_019912685.1 Kofleriaceae bacterium | reverse complement strand
GCGTCGCGACGCTGATCGCGCTCGGGTGGCGCCGCGCCCCGGAGAGGACAGCGAGCACCACGCCGCCGGCGACGAGCACGCCCGCGACGAGCACGATCGCGAATCGACGGCCGCCGGACGCGGCGGCGATCGCCACGGAGGGCACGGGGGTCTCACGCGTCGGCGCCGCATCGTCGACGACCGCCGCCGGGAGGTCGGGCCCGTCCAGGACCTCGGCCGCGACGCCACGGATCTCGTCGAGCGACGGTCGCTCGGCCCGGTGCTTGGAGAGCATGCGCGCGACGAGGTCGGCCAGCGGCGCGGGAACATCGGCACGGCGCGCGCGCAGATCCGGCGGCTCCTCCTGCACGTGCTTCAACATGAGCTGGAAGGCCGAGTCCGCGAGGAACGGCCACTCGCCGGCGAGCATCTCGAACGCCATCACGCCGAGCGAGTACACGTCGGAGCTGGGATCGATGCCCTGACCGTTGACCTGCTCGGGAGACATGTACACGGGCGTGCCGAGGGTCTGCCCGCTCCGCGTCGTGCGCACGTTGTCGCGGCCGGTGAGCTTGGCCAGACCGAAGTCGAGCAGCTTGACCTGTCGCGCCTCCTCACCCGGCACGTCGACGAGGAACACGTTCTCGGGCTTGAGGTCACGGTGGACGATGCCCTCGAGGTGCGCAGCCGCCAGCGGCCGACAGACCTGCCGCAGGATGTCGGCCACCTCGCGCACCGAGAGCTGACCGCGTCGCAAGCGGGCGTCCAGGCCCTCTCCGTGCAACCGCTCCATGACCAGATACGTGCGTCCGTCGTCGAGGACGCCGAACGCAAAGACGTCGACGATGCTCGGGTGCCGGATCTGGTTGATCGCGCGCGCCTCGCGCAGGAAGCGTTCGACGCCGTCGGCGTCGCTGCACAGGGCCGCCTTGAGCACCTTGACCGCCGCTTGCTTGCCGATCACCGGGTGCGTCGCCGCATAGACGGTGCCCATGCCACCCTCGCCCAGCTTGCCCTCGATGCGGTAGTCGCCCACCATCGTGCCCGGCGCGAGCTCCATCGCGAGCCTCGGCACGCGAGCCTCCTGCTCGCTCGGGACGAGCGTCGGATCGATCTCGGTCGCGTCGGCGCTGAAGACGGGCCCGAGCGAACCGCCGCACGCCGGACAGCGATCGACGTCCGCGCTGCAGCGCGAACGGCATCGCCGACACTGCCTCCCCGTTGCCCCGAGCAGCACGTCTCGATAGTAGCCGACGCTCGACGGATGCCGTGAGCCAATGCGTCGCCGACTGCTCGTCACGCGGATCAAGGTCGACTCATGCGGTCGGCGCCGCGCGGATCAAGAACTGACCATGGCCGGGGCGGCCGCCGCGAACGTACGCTGTTCGCAGTGCCGTCGAGCCCGTGCTCCACGTGGCCATGGTTGCTCGCGCTGACGATCGGCGCGTGTGGCTCGCCGAGCTCGAGCGAGGACGCGGACGCGGGCGGCTCGCTCGACGCGCGCCCGGGCTCGGATGGGCCCGATGAGCCGCCGTCGTGCGATTGCCCGCTGGGGCAGAGCTGCCCCGCCGGCGACGGCGTGTGCGTCGACGCGCCGCTCGTGGCGGCGAGCCTGCGCCAGCGGATGGGCGATGCGCGCCCGGCGCTGACGATCTGCCTCGTGGCTCCCGGCGGACTGCACGACGTGTTCGCGGAGGACGGCGACTGCACGCTGAGCACGTCGAATGTCGAGCTCGACCCGACGCTCGACGTCGGGCTGGCCACGGTGAGCGGGCCGACGATCGGCAGCACCAGCCACGATCCGCGCGCCGGCTGTCCGGTCCCGCTCGTCGACCTCGACTTCACGATGCCCCTGCCTGCCGGCGAACCGATCTCGTTCGCGCTCGCCGGCGGAGCCGACGTGGCGGCGATGACGATCGACGCGCAGGCGCCGTCCCCCGTGGACGTCTCGGCTCCTGCCGCCGTCACCATCGGCGCGCCGGCCGCGTTCACCTGGACACCGGGCGCGGGCACCTTCGATGGCGTGATCGCGCTCTTCGGGACGGGCGGCTGGATCGCGCGGTGCACGAAGCTCGGCGACTCGGGCTCGCTCGTGCTCACCGGCGCGCTCTCGCAGATGATGACGACGGGCACGGCGCAGCTGGTCGTCGGCACGTTCACGCGCACGCGGATCCACACCGACGACGGCGTCGCCGTCGACTTCCTGGTCACGCAGGAACAGGCTCGTACGATCACGATCCGGTCACCCTGATCCGGCGGGGGCGAGCGCCGCGTGCAGCAGGATCAGGTCGGCGCGCGAGGTGAGCCCGAGCTTGCGGAGCGCGCGCGACAGCGTTCGCGACACCGTGCTCTCGTGAACGCCGAGCTCCTTCGCGATCTGGGTGTTGTACTCGCCGGTCGTCGCGATCCGGACGAGTCGGCGCTCGAACGCCGTGAGCCGGCGCACCGCGGCCGACGGGTTCCGGATCGCGACGTACTCGATGCTTCCGCCGCCGGCGCGGCGGCGCACCACGGACCACGCCCCATCGAGCAGGTGGTCCCACCGGCACTCACCGTCGGGCACCTCGGCGGTGCGAGCGCGCTCGCTCCTCCGGACGTGCTCCGCGATCCGGTCCCGCCACGCCGCCGCGGTGTCGGCGACATCTCCCCGGCCGTGCGCGTCGAACCGGCCCTCGATGGCCGCCCCGCCGTCGCGCAGCGCGTGGCGGAGCTGGTTGGCCTGCGCGAGGTGGGCGGCGACGACATCCCAGGACCGGGACAGCGGCCGCCAGTCGTGCGTCGCGCGACGTGGGTGCGCACGCGGATCGAGGGCGACGCCGACGGTGATCTCGGTATCGGCCACCCCCGACGTCGTCACGGCGAACATGTCGGCGATGCCGAGGGCGCGATACAGGCGCTCGATCGCGCCCGGCATCGGCAGCCCCGCCGCGCGGAAGTAGCTCGACGACGGACCGGACCGCGGGCCCCGACCATAGATCGCCGCGAGCTGGTGCGCGGGGATCGCCGCGTGCGCCTGGCGGGGAACGTCCAGGAGCTCGGTCGAACCGCCGACGTTCACCGGCGTGGCGCCGGCGGTCCCGCCGCGAAAGGAGAACGCCACCCCGCCGAGCGCGCCCGCCACGCTGGCCGTCGCGCGCTGCGCGAGCTCCTCGAGCCACCGCGGCTCGGTCGACTCGAGGTCGTACACCGCGTCGAGGACGTCGATGTTCATGCGGCGATCGGGTTGCACGCCGCAAGCCACCGCGGCGCCACCTGATCCGGTCAGTTGGACCGCGACTCGCCGCCGTGTCCCATGGGGCAACGTCCCAGCCGCACATGCCCGCGACGCTCGCGGCGCGCGGCGCCTACAGGGTGCGGACGCTGCCCAGCACGCGCTCGAGCAGGGGCTCGACGGCGGGGAGCTCGGACGCGGGCGAGCGATAGCCGAGGAGGACCGGCGTCCCCGCGACGGCGAAGCCGATGAAGACGAACACGCGCACCGGATCGCCGGTGGGATGCGTGCCGCGCACCGGGGGCGCCGTGACCCGCAGCTTCACGCGCCGCGCGGGCAGCCCGTCCACGGTCGTCGACTCGTCGGCCTCGATGGCGCGCGTCGACCCCGAGCCCATGCCGGTGTGGGCGAGCACGTACTCGATCGTCGCGTCATCGCCCCATCGCACCGAGATCGCGCCCTCGTTGGAGAAGCGCTGGTAGACGAGCTGCTTCTCCTCGAGCGTCGCCCACCCCGCGCGGTGCTCGATCGACACGCCCGCGTCGCGGATCTCGACGCGCGTCCACTCGCCCGCGGCCGGCGCCGGTCCGGTTGCCGCCGCGTCACCGCTGGTGCCGTTCTTGTCGTCGGTGCTGGAGTCCATCTGGTTCGCCTCCGCCTCCACGGGTGGCTGGTTGCCGGCCTTGCCGCCGCGACCGCAGCATCCCACACCCGCCACGAGCGCCACGAGCAAGAGTTGCCACCTCATGGGATGCCCATGTCGGACTTGAGGGTCGCCTTCTGCGCGCCGCTCGCGCCGGCCAGGTTGTCGACGAGATCGCGCCACGTGCGGGAGCCCGCGATGTAGGACTGGTCGTCCGCGGAGAGCACGCCGCCGGGCGGCGGCGCGCCGGTGCCGAAGAAGGCCTGCACGCCGGTGCGGAACGTCGCGAACGAACCGCCGACGCCGGCCACGAAGTGGGCGCGCAGCGCCTCGACCGGCGCCGACAGGTTGAGGTTCACGCCGTCGGGGTGCAGGTAGGAGTCGACCTGCTCGCGGAACCCGTTGGTGTTCGCGTCGTAGTTCGGCTTGCAGTAGGGGTACAGGATGGGCTCATCGTACTGCAGCCGGAAGATGCGGTTGGCGCGCGCCGACTTGGGGCCCGGCGCCGGGATGTCGGGGTCGTACTCGGCAGGATCTCCCGACGACGCCACGAGCGGATCGCCGAAGCGCCCGTCCATCCAGTAGGCGCGGAACTCGGCCGTGTACTGGTCCCACGGCGTCCCGCCGTTGCCGCGATCCATCTCGTGCACGGCCTCGTGGATCGCGATGATCTGGAGCGTGTCGTCGGAGGCCTTGGCGCCCGACGCGACGTCGGAGGTGCGGTTGAGCAGCACGAACGAGCCGGGGTACGGCGGGTGGCCGCCGATCGACCATCCGCCGGCGCCGGTCGCGATCACGAGCGTGTTCGGATCGGGATGCGGCGCGTACGGCGGCGTCGAGATCACGTACGCGCTGCGCGACGGATCCGGAATGCCGCCGTTGTCGGCGGCGACGTACGCCGCCGAGTCGTGGCGCTGCACCATCGGGTGGATGTCGACGGGGCCGGTCGGATTGGCGGTGGTGCGGATCAGGCCGGCGAGGCCGGCGGCCGGGCCCGTGCCCGACGCGAGGTGCGTGATGAACGCGCCGTGCAGGTGGGTCTCGTCGTCGTTCCACGCGGTCTCGGCCGCGGCCTGCGTGTACGTCACCTCGGGGCCGATCGACATCGGCGTCGTGCGCGCGCTCGATGCCACCACGGTGCCGGTCGCGTCCACGAGCTCGGTGATGATGTCGAGCGCGTCGCCGGTCGCCGGGACCGTCGCCGGCGCCGAGATCGAGAACGTCATGACCGTGCTCTCGGCCGCGTTGGCGGGATAGCTCGTCGTCTGCGTCGCGCCGATGATCGCGCCGCTGCGCTCGATGCGCGCCCGCACGTTGAGGGTGAGGCCGGGGTTCAGGTTGGGCGCGGCGGGCATGGTGCCCTTCACGCCGATCGTCTGTGCGCCGCCGAGGTAGGCCGGCGTCGACGTGCCCGGGATGAACGTGTCCTGGAACTGGCCGTTGTTGAACTCGATCCCCGGCTGCCAGCTCGTCGCCATGTTGGTGAGGCGCTGGTCGTCGATGGTGAAGGTCACCGGCGCGATGGGCGTCGACGGCGCGAGCCCGCCCGGTCCGTTGACGAGCGCGAGCTGGGCGGTGACCGACAGGCCCGGGGTGACCGCGATCTGCGGCGAGTACGCCACGCCCGTCGACGAGGCGTCGGCCCACGGCGACGCCGGCGAGACGTTCCCTCCGACCATGCTCGCCGCCGGCGTCATCGTGATCTGCGACTCGATGGCGACGGCGGGGTTGGGGTGCGCGCTCTGCGGCGTGAGGGCGACGCTCACCTCGCGATCGACCGCCGGCACGGGCGCGGTCGGCCCCGACAGCGTCACCGAGTCGACGAATGCCTGCGGCGTCACCGCGCCACCTCCGGGCGGTGGCGCGACCGGCGGCGGCGCGACCACCGGCGCCGGCACGCCGAACGTGAAGAAC
>JAIOII010001445.1 GCA_019912685.1 Kofleriaceae bacterium | reverse complement strand
GTCCTGCACTGGCGCGCCGCCGTCGACGCCGCTGGCCGCGACTGGCTCGTCCTCCTCGTCCCCGGCGAGGAGCCCGCCGCCGCCCTCTCGAGCGGCGTCGCCGCCGCCCTCCGCTACCTCGTCCTGCGCCTGCAGGACGAGCGCTGATCGTGGATCACTCGCAGCTGGCGGCGTCGCCGCACTGGCCGCTGTTCTCGTCGCACTCGGCCTTGGTCATCATGCGATAGACCTGGTTCTCTGCGGTCTCCTCGCCGCTCTCGTCGATCGGCGTCTCCTCGATGAAGTCGCAGCAGCAGTCGGCGGCGACCTTCTCCTCGGCGCCGTCGCCGCCGCCGCCGGTGGTCTCGGCGGGCTTGGACTTGCCGCCGCAGGCGGCGAGGGAGAGGGAGAGGAGCGCGGCGAAGGCGAACGAGAGCTTCATGCGCGCGACCCTATCATTCCTGCTACTGCGGCGTGGAGGCCGGCGCCTCCTCGGGCGGCATCTCGCTGCCGTCGTCGGGCTCGACGGTGTCGGCGATCGGCTCCTTGCGGCAGAGCGGGGCGGAGGTGGGCGAGAGCGCCCAGAGGGCCATGCCCGCCTTCTCGGAGATCTTGGCGACCTCGCGCCCGGCGGCCGCGTCGTAGATGCGCAGGCCGCCGCTGCCGTCCTCGTAGATGAGCCTGTCCTCGTCGAGCCAGGCGCCGGCGAAGCGCGACGACGCGGTCAGCACGTGCTTGAAGGCGCCGGTCCGGGCGTCGGCGACGTAGAGGCTCGGCTTCGCCGCCTCGTCGGCGTCGGCGCACGGGTCGGTCGCGGTCGCGAACGCGAGCCGCGTCTTGCCCGGCGACAGCAGCGCGAGCGACAGCATCGGCGCGCCGCTCGCGTCCTTCTGGATCGGCGTCAGCTTGGCGACGAGGTCCGCCGGCAGCTCCGCGTCGAGCGCCGTCATGCGCACGCCGGTGACGCGCGCCTCGTCGAACGTCATCTCGACGTGCGGGCCGTCGATCGCCACGCCCTTCTGCTTGGCGAGCTTGCCGCTCGAGCGGTCCACGACGTACGTGGTCTCGGTGCCCGCGCCCCAGCGCCCGGACGCCGGCGACGTCGTCACCACGATCTGCTCGCCGGGGCCGTACCCCGCGCGCACGATGCGCGCCTTGCCGATGTTGGCGAGGGCGCTCGTGTCGGCGAGGTTCTGCAGCGAGAACGTCGTCACCCACGAGCGCGCGAGGAGCGGCGGCGCGTCCTTCGTCTTCCTGGGATCGGGCAGCTCGACCTTGTCGAAGCCGACGAGGAGGATCTCGTCGCCCGACGGCGAGCGCACCCACGCGGCGAGCTCGTGCCCGGTGTGCGTGATGCGCAGGAAGCGCTTGCGCTCGCTGTCGTACGCGTAGAGCTCGCCGCGCGTCGACGACGCGTTGGTGCCGACGCCCGGCATCTTGAACGTGGTGCGCCGCGCCAGCACGAGCGGCCCGGCGGCGACCCTGGTCGCGAACTCGTCCTTCATCCTGGTCGACAGCGCGACGAGCGCCTGGCCCTCGGGCGTCGCCAGGAACGCCGACAGCTGGCTGTCCTTCTCGAGCCCCGGGCCCCAGCGCCGCCAGTCACCGGCGAGCGCGGTCGCCAGGTGCTTCGCCGCGCCCGCGTTGTCGCCCGCCTGCGCCAGCGCCTCGCCGAGCACCCAGTGCGCCTCGAGGTGGTGCGGATCCTTCTCGAGCGCCGCCTCGGTCGCCGCCCGCACCGCCGCCCAGTCGCGCGGCTGCGCCTTGTACGCCTTGAGCGCCTTGTCGTACTCCTTGGCGCCCGCGCCGTAGACGTAGTTCATGTGCTTCACGGCGTCGAGGCCGAGCGGCGGCGCGTCGATCGTCGGCAGCGCCGGCGCCGCGGTCGCGGTGCCCGTGCCCGAGCCGCCGCTGCCGGCGCCGTCCTTCTTGTCGCCGCCACATGCCGCCAGCCCCACGACCGCCGCGAACAGAGCGCTGGTGAGTCGATTCATGGTTCGTGCATACACCAACGCGCACGCTCGAGCACCTCATCCCGCCCCGCCGTCACGCCGGCGATCGTGCGTGAAACCGGCACGGTAGGCCGGATCCCCTCGAGGTGGCTGCGGGCGCCGTCGTGACGTGTGACCTTCATCCCGGTGAAGAAGAAGCTCGCCCCGGACGGCAGCGCGACCTCGCGCACGTTGCCGTTGGTCCCCGCCGTCGCCGCGCCGACGATCGGCAGCCCGAGCGCCTCGACGTAGCCCATCACCGACTCGGCGTAGCTGATCGCGCCCGGGCCGGTCATGAACACGACCTTGCCGCGCAGGCGCGGCGCCTTCGGCGCGAGGTCCCACCCGAACGAGCTCCATTCGTGCGCGGGGCGCGGCTGCCCGGGCAGGGAGGGGCGGATGACGTGGGCGACGTGCATCCAGCGATCGTGCTCGGGCTCGTCGAGGAGGTGGGCGAGCACGCCGTGCGTGGCGTTGGGATAGCCGCGCATGTCGAAGATCACGCAGCGCGCGGCGGCGAGCGCGTCGAGCTTCGCGTCGATGGCGGCCATCTCGGCGCGCGACAGATCGACGAGCCACAGCCCGGGCTCGAGCTCGCCGATCGGCGGG
>JAIOII010001444.1 GCA_019912685.1 Kofleriaceae bacterium | reverse complement strand
CACCAGCTCGGCGAGCTCCGCGGCGCTCGGCGGCCGGGGCGCCGAGGGGGCCGTGCCCGGCGCGACGTGACGCTCGATGTGGACGCTGGTCGTCGGGAAGGCGAAGCTCACGCCGAGCTTCTCGGCGAGGCGCAGGATCTCGAGGTTGAGGCGCGTGCGGACGCGCAGCTCGTCGGCCCAGGTCGGCGTCTCCATGAAGCAGTACAGCATCACGTTCAGCGAGAAGTCACCGAAGTCGCGGAACTCGACGAGGTAGTAGTCCTTTCGCATCCCCGGCATGCCGCTGATGATCGCGCGGATGCCCTCGCAGAACGCCTGCACGCGCTCGGGCGACGTGCCGTAGGTGATGCCGAGCGTGGTCGAGTAGCGGCGGTACTTGCGCGCGCCGTAGTTGTCGATCACCGCCGTGGTCATCATCGAGTTGGGGACGGTCAGGACCGAGTCGTAGAACGTGCGGATCCGCGACGTGCGGAACCCGACCTCCTCGACGATGCCCTCGTGCTTGTCGATGACGACCCAGTCGCCGATCGTGAACGGCTTGTCGACGAAGATCATCACCGAGCCGAAGAAGTTCGCGACCGTGTCCTTGGCGGCGAGCGCGAACGCGAGGCCGCCCAGGCCCAGGCCGGCCAGGAGCGAGCCGACGTCGACGTTCATGTTCTGCAGCACGAAGAGGCCGCCGATCACGGCGGCGAACACCTTGACCGTGCGCCGCAGGATCGGGATCAGCTGATCGTCGAGCTTGCTGTCGGTGTGCTCGGCGCGCCCGGCGAGCCAGTCGAACAGGACGTCGAGCACGCGGAACGACAGCCAGACCGCGCCGATCGCGGTCATCATCCGCGCCGCGATCTTGATGATCTTGGACGCGTCCTCGGGGAGCTCGATGAGCGGCACCGCGATGAACAGGATCAGCGCGAACGTGAGGAAGCCGAGCGCGCGATCGGCGCCCTCGATCGTCTTCTCCAGGTACGTCAGGCCGGTACGCGCCAGCAGGGTCCGGAAATAGCGGCGCAGGAGCCACTCCAGGATCGCGCGCCCGAGGAGGGCGCCGAACACCACGCCGAGGATCGCGAGATACTTCCACGCCTCGACATCGAGGAACGTCCGATCGAGCCACTCAGGCATGGAGCTGCCGTACCCGGCTCGATCGTTTGACGTCAAACGTTTGGGACGTCAGCCGACACCGGCATCGCGTGGCCGGCGAGGCCGCGCAGCGTGAAGAACCCGAGCGCCAGGACGCCCCAGGCGAGCGCGATCACGACGCCCGCGTCGATGATGCCGCGCCATGGCTGCGCCAGGCTCCTCACCGCGACCACGAGGCCGATGACGCCGACGGTCACGGACCACGAGACGACGAGCCGCTTGCGGGTCGCGTGGAAGAGCCCCATGCAGTACGCGGGCGCGAGCAGCGCGTGGACGAGCCGCGGGTGCGCCGACAGGTGCTGCGCGCGGGCCACGACGCGCGGGGCGAACTGCTTCTGGAAGGCGCGATAGCCCTCCACGTACGCCGAGAACGCCACCCAGCCGGCGAGCAGCGCGAGGTGGCCGGCGCCGAGCATGTCGGTCTCGAACGGCTCGATCGCGAGCGGCGCGAGCCGGACGATCGCGTTGACGAGGAGCGCGACGACCCCGACCACGCCCCACAGCCCGACGAGGGACAGGCGCCGGTCGCCGCGCCCGCGTGAGCCGTGCGCGTCGCGCGTCATTCGAGGCAGCCGACCAGCTCGGCGTCGTAGCGGTCGAACTCCTCCGCGGTCAGATCGCCGGCCGTGCGCGCCTCCTCGAGCGCGCGGCGCTTGGCGAGGTACTGCGCGCGATCGAGCTTGCCGGTGGGGCACAGCCGTGGCCGCCGCACGATCACCTCGAGCCTGGTCGCGGCGCGGAGCGCGACCGACGACTCGGTCACGACGAGCTCGACCGCGAGGCGCTCGTCGACCGCCGCGTTCGACGGCACGCGCACGGGCACCTCGACGACCGCCGATCTGCGCGCGGGGATGTCGGCGACGGAGGCGCTGGCGGGCGCACCGCCCATCGTCCCGGTGACCGCGACGCCACGCGCGGCCTGGCCGCCCTCGTTCGTGATCGTGCAGCGCATGCGCACGACCTCGCCGGCGTCGACGTCGAGGCTCCCCGACGCCGGCGCGCACGCGATCGCGAGCCTCGGCGCGGTCGCGACGACCTTGATCGGGAACCGCTTGCTGACGTTGGCCGGCTGGAAGCCGTTCGCCTCGGAGAACGCGAGCACGAGCATCGCCGAGCTCTCGGTGACGTTGGCCGGGAGCTCCACGGGCAGGTGGCGCGTGATGGCTTGCCCCGGCGCGAGCTTGCCGATCGAGAACTGCAACCCGTGCAGCGCCGGCACGCTCGAGCGCACGGTCGCGTACAGCCGGTAGGCCGAGCCCTGGCCGCGGTTCTCGACGGTGAGCGCGAGGATCGACGGTCCACCGGCGAGCAGCTCGTTGTTGCTCACCCGCGGACCGTCGACCACGAGCTCGGGAGGATCGGAGACGGCCCCGACGCTCGGGTCGATGCCGAGGGAGGCGCCGATGCCGTAGACGAGGCGATTCACCTCCTCGTCGCTCGGCACCCACGTGAACGGCTGGCGCAGGAGCGGGTGCTCGATCCGCCACGGCCCGCTCACCCGGCTCCACGACCGGCGGTCGAGCGGATCGATCGCGGCGTCGCCCCAGGGGCCGGTGACCAGCGCAGTCGGCGACTTGCCGCGCACGTTGGCCACCGGGACGTGGACCGTGCGGCCCCAGGGCGCGACGACCGTCAGCGGATCGAGGGGATCGGGGCAGGGCTCCTCGGTCTCGTCGACCTCGTTGCCGGTCATCGTCACGCGCTGCTGCCGGCAGTACGGCAGCGTGACGGCCATCGTGCCGTCGCTGCCGAGCTTCACGATGACCGGCCCGTCGTCGAGCCTCGGTCGCACGCGCAGCGTCCGCGTCGGCGAGGTCGTGCTCGGCACGACGCACGCGGCGGCGCCGCCGAGGGCGATCGACACGAGGACGGCGAGGAGACGGCGCGGGGTCACGTCGGGGGCAGGCGCGCGACGAGCGCGGCCTGGATCCTGGTGTGCTGGGTCTCGGAGATCAAGCCGCGTCTCCGGCATTCGCGGAGGCGCGCGATCGCGGCGCGCACCTCGGGCTTGCTCGGCGAGGAGGCCTGGTACACGGCGGCGAACGACGCACGATCGCACGCGATGGCCGGCGCCGCGTCGTCGGGTGCCGGCGGCGGCGCGGGCG
>JAIOII010001443.1 GCA_019912685.1 Kofleriaceae bacterium | reverse complement strand
GATCACGACCGCCGGCTCGGTCGAGAAGCCCGACCCGCCCGCTTGACAGCCCGCGGCCCCCTGGCTACAAGAACCGCCTCGAACCACGCGGGAGTAACTCAGTGGTAGAGTGCAACCTTGCCAAGGTTGACGTCGAGGGTTCGAATCCCTTCTCCCGCTCGACTTAGGCTACGGACATCTTTCGAGTTTCGTTGATCGCGTCGCTCGAATTTGTCCCGTTTTTGGCCCGGGCCCCAAGCATCGCCACCACGCGCTGATTGGGGTCCGTCTTATTTTCGGCCGCGCGCAGAATCGTCTCCGGAATCTCTCGGCGAGATCTCTCGGCGACGTGCACGTAGCCCATCGTCTCGTCGATGCGCTTGTGGCCCATCCACGACATGAGCGTCCACGGGTTGACCCCGAGGAGCGCTGCGTGAGTTCCAAAGGCGTGGCGAAGCCGATGCCACCCCTCCTCCGGTAGGCCGGCGTTAAAGCAGATCCGATAGGTCGCGTGCGACGTCTGCGCGTCGCGGATCGGTGTGCCGTCGGGGTTGCGGATCACGTTCCCGGTGCGCACGACGTCGAGCGCCTTCAGCGCAGCGACGAGCGTGTCGGTCATCGGGATCGTGCGCCGCGTTCGCCCCTTCGGCGTACCGACCTGCCCTTTCCATGACTGCTGGTTCACGGTCACGTAGCCCGAGACGAGATCGACGTCCTCGCGCCATCGCAGCGCGCGAACTTCGCCGATCCGCAGCCCCGCCTCACCGGCGAGACACACCGCCGCGTACCACTCGGGTCCTTCGACCCGAGCCGACGCGAGGATGCGCGGATACTCGTCCCAGTCCCACGCCTCGATCTCCGGTCGCTCGGTCTTGCGGAAGCGGATCTTCGGCGAATGGTCGATCAGCTCGGCGTCCACCGCGTAGCGGAGCGCCTTGCTGAGCACGGCCATCACATTGTTGATCCGCTTGTCGCCGATCTTCTTCTCCACCATCTTCGCGCGGACCTGCTGGACCACCGCGGCGTTGATGTCATCGAGGCGCATCTTGCCGATGATCGGCTGCAGCCAGACCCGGAACGCGCACTCCTTCGCCGCCCTCTCGGACGGCTTGTTGCGCTCCGCGATCACCCACTCCTCCCAGAACCGGCCGTTGAACCACTCCTCGAACGTCATGACCTCCTTCCTGGTGCGTTTGCGATCGGGGAACTTGATCTCCTCGATCGCGGCGACCAGCGCTTCTTGCGCGCCGGCCTTGGTGTTGTTGTCCTTGGGCGAAGTGCCGTTGATGCGGGTCTTCTGGCCATCCGGCCCCTTGACCCACTCGCGGTACCGCCATCGCCCATCTGTGTCACGTCGTACGGGCATCGTTGCCCTTTCCCAGTCGACGCGACCCTGCATCGGCCAACCATGCCACGAGGGCCGACCTGCTGAACAGCAAGCGCCGCCCGAGGCGACGGTGCGGGATCTGGTTTCGGTTCGCGTAGTCGTAGACCGTCTTCCGGTCGACGCGGAGGAAGACCGCGACCTCCTCGGCGTTGAGGACTTCGGCGGGTTCGGTGGTGGGCTTGGGCTCGTCGGTGGACATGGGGGGCCTTTCGGG
>JAIOII010001442.1 GCA_019912685.1 Kofleriaceae bacterium | reverse complement strand
CCCTCCTCCTCGCCGCCACCTGCGCGGCCCCCCTCACCGCCTGCACCACCGAGGACGACGACTTCCTCGAGGGTGAGATCGTCAAGGACGAGGACGGCAAGACCGACTCCAGCGCGGCCGCCGTCTTCATCGAGATCGAGTTCGACGGCGAGCTGGTCACCGACTCGTCGTGGAACGCGGAGCAGACCGTGAAGGACCAGCTCCTCTACACGATCGGTCAGCTCAACGGGAAGAACTCGGTCGGCCGGCTCGACAAGGTCGTGCTCTCGAACGTGAAGAGCGAGGCCGCGGGCGCGCAGACCCGCATCACGTATCACGCGAAGATGCCGGTCGCGTGGGGCGACAAGCGCAACCCGCCGTCGAGCGTCGACCTCGTGTTCCCGAAGGACATGGGCTACACGGCGATCGAGAAGTTCGCGACCGACTACGGTCACAGCTGCGTCGACTGGGGCGCGCACGACGTCGACTCCGGGAGCATGTGGTACTACTACCGACCGGCGCGGTCGGGGTGCTCGATGGCGGCGGAGCGCGTGGTGCGCGTGACGGCGTCGGCGTCGCTCTCGCCGACGAACACGACCGGGTTGTTCCCCGAGTACCACAAGGTCTGGGAGGACGACACGCTGAACGTCGTCGCGATCTTCGGCAAGTACGAGGACGGCGCGACGTCGTCGGACGCGGGCATCGACGCGTACAACCAGTTCGTCGCGGCGATGAAGACGGAGCTCTCGCGCTACACCGTCACGTCGACGCCGGCGACGGTGCCGTCGTCGCCGGGCGTGTCGGTCACCGACATCGAGTGGAACGCGACGCTTCCCGACGGCAAGAAGATCAAGGTCAACGCGATGCTCACGGACAACGTGCGCACCGCGCTCAACACGACGGCGTTCCGCACCCGGTACGAGAGCCTGTCGACCCGCGCCGACTTCATCGTCTACAACGGCCACGCCGGCCTCGGCGCGAACGTCCGCGCGCTCGCGCGCTCCGGCAAGTGGGTGGCGGGCCAGTACCTCATCATGTTCGAGAACGGCTGCGACACGTACGCGTACGTCGACGGCTCGATCCTCACGGCGCACGCGGCCGTCAACCCCGACGACCCCGCCGGCACGAAGTACGTCGACATCGTCACCAACGCGATGCCGTCGTACTTCTCGTCGATGCCGAACGCGACGATGGCGCTGTTCCGCGGCCTCGCCAACCACGCGGCGCCGAAGACCTACGAGCAGATCTTCGCCAACGTCGACCGCTCGCAGGTGGTGCTGGTGACCGGCGAGCACGACAACACGTTCACGCCGGGCGGCGGCGGCGAGCCCGAGGCGTGGGCCGGCCTCGCGGGCGACGGCACGCTCGCGAAGAACGCGGTCCAGACGTTCTCGACCCCGACCCTGGCCGCCGGCACGTACGCGTTCGAGATGACCGGCACGAACGACGCCGACCTCTACGTCCGCGTCGGCGCCGAGCCGACCACGAGCACGTACGACTGCCGCCCCTACAAGAGCGGCTCGAACGAGCGCTGCGAGGTCCGCCTCGCCGCCCCCGCGAAGATCTACGTCAATGTCCGCGGCTACTCCGCGTCGTCGACCTTCGAGCTCACCGGCCGCAAGCTCTGATCCGCGACCGAGTCGAAGCCCGCCCCGCCCGCGCGGGGCGTTCGCCGTTTCGGCGGAAACATGGCATCGTGCCGGCATGGCGAAGGCGAGCCGGGTTTCGATTCCATCGTTGGCCGAGTCCGCGCGACAGGTCGCGGAGCGGCTGTCCGGGCTCGTCGGCGAAGCCGAGCGACGCCGCATCGGCGTCCCGGGTGCGCTCGAGCGGCTGTCGCTCGTGATCCGCGAGATCGCGCAGGCGGCGAGCTCGGTGGCGCCCGACAGCGCGCGCCTCCTCGAGGAGGACGAGCTGCGGCGCATGAAGGAGCTGCACGGGCCGGCGCAGGCCGTGGCCCTCGTGATGGGACGCGGCCACGTGGTCGCCGGGCTGCTCAAGTTCGAGTCGACGCCCGACGGCTACATCGAGGCGTCGATGAAGACCTGGCGCAGCAACACCGCGCCGGTCGAGCGCATCCTCGGCCGGCACGAGCCGACTGACGACGCGGCCCACCACGTCGAGATCCAGCGCTTCCTGGAGCTGGTCGACCGCGAGATGGGGAGCCCCGGCGAAGTGGCGAGCCCCGACGACCCCGTCAGTTCGTGAAGCCGACGACGGCGTGACCGGCGACGACCGAGACGTTCTCGGGGCCGCCGATGAGGAGCGCGCCGCGGATGAACGACGCCTGGATGCGGGTCGCGCCGGAGCTCTGGATGAGCGCCGAGTAGGCGGCGGGGACGGTGATGGCGCCCGAGCCGAGGACGCCGCAGCGGATCTTCACCTGCTTCGTCGTGGGCAGGGGCATCGCGAACGGTGACAGGCCGGCCGTCGGCGCGTCGGTCGTGACGATGTTGAGGACGGTGCCGGCGGCGCTGCCCGCGGGGCAGTCGGCCGCGTCGCAGGTGATGGTGAACGCCGTGCCGTCCTCCGGGATCGCGTTCAGCTTCTCGAGCTCTGCGGTCGCGAGGTCGAAGTCGTCGCCGAAGGTCGCCGAGCTCGTCGTCGACGTGAAGGTGTCGAAGTGGTTGCCACCACCGGCGGTGAGCGTCACCGAGACCGTGTTGTCGTCGTTGATGAAGCCCGGGTCGGCGGCGCCCGGGATCGGGCCGAGGCCGAAGATGTTCACGTGCGTCGCCGTCGCGGGAAGGGTCTCGGCGACGAACGCCGGGTTCGCGTAGACGAGGGTCGTCGCGGTCGGGCGGGCGACGATCGGGAACGCGCCGTTGTTGGCCGCGTTGGTGGCGCCGGAGATCCGCAGATAGCGGCCGAGCGAGCTACCGTTGCCGAAGCTGTTGTCGGCGTCGGTGAGCGTCGCCGTGCCCGCGTTCGGTCCTGCCGCGATGATGCCTCCCGTGCCCGCCGTGCCGTTCGTGTGCGGACACGTGTACCCGACCCCTGCCGTGAACGTGCAGGGCGGCGTGCTCGGGGGAGTCGTGCCCGCGAGCGTGAGCTCGATCATGCCCTCGTCGGCGCCGATGGCGGCGGCCGCCGCCTGCGCCGGCGTGTACTCCCACGCCTTGCAGCCGAGCGCGGAGCTCATCTCCTCCATGATCGGCCCGGGTACGTCCTCGCTGCTCACGAGCGCGATCGACACCTGCGGCCCCTGGCCGAAGAACGTGCCGCCGGTCCCCGGGTTCAGCACCGCGACCTCGAGGAGCGAGATCGAGCCCGAGAAGGTCGGCGGTGGTGTGTCGATGTCCTGGGCGTCGATGGCGGCGTCCACCACCTGCGCGTCGATGTCGGTGCCGCCTTCGTCGTCACCGCAGGCGGCGAGCGTGGCGGTGGCGAGCGCAAACCAGGCGAGTCTCTTCATCTGTGTCCTCCACAGCAAGCAAGGGCCGGTCGCGCGCCGCGTCGTGCGGCGCGTGCTCCCGGGTGCGATCAGGATAGGCGTTCACCCCGCCGGTTTGAAGTTACGACGGTGTTACGCCCCGGCCGCTTCGCCACCGACGTGTAGGTGGTGCTACGGTCGAACGGTGACGCGCGCGCTCCGAATGTCGATGCCCATGGGTTCCGTGAGGGACAACGGGCATCTGCGCGCGCGCGAGTAGTCTCACCGCCGGCGGCTGCCCTCGTGGCAGCTGTCGCAGCGTCGCAGTGAAGCGAGGGCGGCCTCCGCACCAACCGGAGGATCGCCATGACCACGTCTTCGACTTCGACCTCGTTCATCACCACCGCCATCCCGTTCGTCAACGCCCGGCCCCACGTGGGGTTCGCGTACGAGCTCGTCCTCGCCGACGTGCTCGCGCGGCACCGCCGGCGGCGCGGGCGCGACGTCCGCTTCTGCACGGGCACGGACGACAACAGCCTGAAGAACGTCACCGCGGCGGCGCGCGTCGCGAGCCCCTCGCGCGCGCTCGTCGAGCGGAACGGCGCGGCGTTCCGGGCGCTCGGCGAGCTGCTCGACGTCGCCGCCGACGACTTCGTCGCGACGGCGAGCGACCCGCGGCACCGCGGCGCCGTCGAGTGGCTGTGGCGCGCATGCGCGGCGCGCGACAGCTTCTACCACCGCGCGTGGGAGGGGCGGTACTGCGCCGGGTGCGAGGCGTTCGTCGACGACGACGTCGCCGTGTGCGACGAGCACGGCGTCGCGCCCGAGCCGGTGCGCGAGGACAACTGGTTCTTCCGCCTGTCGCGCTGGCGCGTGCCGGTGCGCGACGCGATCGCCTCGGGGCGGCTCGCGATCGTGCCCGAGGCGGCGCGGGCCGAGACGCTCGCGTTCCTCGATGGCGACGTCCGCGACCTGAGCGTGTCGCGCGTGGCGACCCGGTCGGGCGGCTGGGGCATCCCCGTGCCCGACGATCCGGATCAGGTCATCTACGTCTGGTTCGACGCGCTGACGAACTACCTGACGTCGCTCGGGCTCGGCGGGCTCGACGGCGCGCTCCTCGATCGTTACTGGCGCGACGGCGGCGAGCGCGTCCACGTGATCGGCAAGGGCATCACGCGCTTCCACGCCGTCTACTGGCCGGCGTTCCTGCTCGCCGCCGGCCTGCCGCTGCCGGACCGCATCCTCGTGCACGGCTACCTCACCGTCGACGGCGAGAAGATCAGCAAGTCGCGGCACAACGTGGAGGTGCCGCCGCTCGTCGAGCAGGTCGGCGTCGACGCGCTGCGCTGGTACTTCGTCCGTCGCTGCCGCACGAGCCGCGACGCCGACGTGTCGACGGGCGAGATCGTCGCCGCGCACGACGGCGACAATCTCGCCCGTCGACACGTCGGCGTCGCGGCTCGTGCGGCAGCGACGGACGAAGTACCAGCGCAGCGCGTCGACGCCGACCTGCTCGACGAGCG
>JAIOII010001441.1 GCA_019912685.1 Kofleriaceae bacterium | reverse complement strand
GGGGGAGACACAGCCACGAGCACGGGCAGCTCACCGCCGTCGTGTTCGTGGAGGACGCCCCGCTGCTCGGCGACGGGGTGATGGGCGTGCTCGAGGCGCTCGGTCCGTCGCTCGTGCGCGCCAAGGGCTTCGTGCGCGTCGCCGGCAGCGACGAGGCCGCGTTCGCCGAGAAGGCCGGCGCGATGCTCGAGCTGCGCACGGGGCTCGCGTGGCCCGACGCGGCCGCGCCCCGGACGGAGCTCGTGCTCATCGGCGACGATCTCGACGAGGCGGCGATCCGGCGCGCGCTGTGGGCCTGCCGCGCCGCCGCCTGACGGACTCAGAACGGATCGATCTCGTCGAGCCGGTCGTCCTCGTGCGCGATCCGCGCGTAGCGCTGGAAGCCCTCGTTCCCGAGCGCGTCCTCGAGCGCGAGCAGGTACGCGTTGCGGTTCCAGCCGGTGTGCAGCCCGAGCGTCGGCGCGTCGATGTAGCCGTCGTGGTGCGCGGCCACCGCCCTCACCTGCATGTCGACCCAGGTCGCGACCGCGGCCTGCACGGCGGTCTCCTGCGCCGCCGACAGCGCGCCGCCGAACACCCGCCGCAGCCGCTGGCGCGCCCGCTCCCAGCGCTGGTCGGTGAGCGAGCGCGGATCGGCGACGATCGCCTCGAGCCACTCGTCGCGGGGCCGCGGTGAGAACCGCGCGGTCGCCGGGATCGGCGGCGGCGGCGACGACGACGGACCGACGATGGCGGCCGCCATGTCGAGCTGGGGCAGCCCGCCCTTCGTCCCCCACGGGTCCCCCGACGGCGGCGCCGGCTCGCGCGTCGCGCGCGTGCCCTTCCCGCCGATCGACCCGAACAGGATGATCGAGATCCCGACCACGATCGCCAGACCGATCACGAGGTTCACCGTGCGACTCATCGTTGCCCCCTGGCCAGCTCAGATCCACGTGGTGAGGAGGAACCAGCCCTCACCGATGCCGTCCTGCGAGAGCCCGCGGCTGTACCCGAGCTCGAACGTCCCCGGCACGAAGAAGCCGAAGAACGCGTCGAGGCGCAAGGCGCCGCCGACCGACCAGCGCAGGTGATCGGTCGAGAACGGGCCGTCGTAGGCGGCGCCCGCGTCGACGAGACCGGCGACGTGCAGGCGCTTGACGAAGATCGGCAGGCTCGACGCGCCCTGCTCGATCGTGAAGAGCTGGTGCCGGTACTCGGCGTTCACGAGGTGGAAGATGTTGCCGGCGATCGTGCGCTGCTCGTAGCCGCGCAGGTACCCGGTCGGCGAGAACCGCGCCGAGTCGATGATGCTCTGCGCGATGTCCTGCTTGGGCACGCCGCCGAGCGCGAACGCCGCGCCGCGGGCGTTGTCGCCGGCGCGCACGCCGCCGGTGTAGCGCACGGCGAGGTTGTTGCTCACGCCCCACGGCATCTTCCAGTACCCGCGCCAGAACCACGACAGCGTGATCGCGCGGGCGCTCGCGCCGATCGCGGGGTGATCGACGCGGACCGACGCCGACGCCTCCATGCCCTCGCCCGGCCCGACGCCGTAGAGGAACCCGCGCACGTTGCCGAACCCGGCGCGGGCGGCGAAGCCCGCGGTGCGGAGGTCCGACGCGGGCACGCCGGGGATGGTCTCGTCGGGGTTGGCGACCATCGACGGCGTCGAGAGCCGGCGGAACCAGTCGAAGTCGTAGTCGAACGAGATCGAGAACGCGCTCGAATCGTTGCGTCGCGGCGGGATGCCGAGCGCGGCGGTGACGCTGTAGACCTCCTCGGTCCACGGCTGCGGGACGCCGTCGACGCGGAAGTTGGTGCGTCGCGCGATCGCGCGCGCCGCCGCGATGCGCAGGCCGGGGCGCAACCCCGAGTAGCCGTAGGCCCCGCCCACCGAGATGTCGCCGCGCTCGAGCTCGACGGTCGATCCCAGCGTCCAGCCGTGGAGGCCGGCGATGTCCGAGGCGCTCGTCTGCAGCGTCACCGCGCGGCCGAACTGGCCGACGGCGAGGTTGCCCTCCCAGCTGCGCGGCGCGAGGGTCTCGATCGCGCGGTACGGGCGCGGGGCGGACACCGCGACCTCGTCGTCGGCGACCTGCGTGGGCGGCGGACGGTCGTCGACGTAGGGCAAGGCCGGCGTCCACCGTCGCGGATCGAGCTCGAGCTCGTACAGGTCCCAGCCGGTGCCGACGAAGTCGCCGTACGCGATGCTCCGCCCGTCGGGCGAGACCGCCATCTCGGTGACGCCGCCGATCGTGTTCGACACCTGCCAGGTCTCGCCGGTCGCGAGGTCCCGGGCGAACACGTTGTTGATCCCGGTGCGGTCGCTCGTGAAGTAGAGCCAGCGCCCGTCGGGCGAGAACTGCGGATCGCCGTCGAGCGCGCGGTCGCGGGTCACCTCGACCACCCCGGGCTCGACGCCGACGTTCGCGCGATCCGCCGGCACGATCAGCACGTCGCGCACGCCGCCCGGCCGCCACGCGGTGAACGCGATGCGCGTGCCGTCGGGCGACCACGCCGGGTTGAACGCCTGGTCCCAGCGGCCGCTGCCGCGCCACACGACGAGCCGCTCGCCCGGGCGGCGGCGGTCGTAGACGACGATCTCGCTGCGCGAGCCGCCGTTGCGCGAGTACGCGATGCGCTCGCCGTCGGGCGCGATCGCCGGCTCGCGCGCGCGCTCGCCGCGGGTGAGGCGCTCGACCCGGCCGCTCTTCGCGTCCCAGCGGTAGAGGTCCTGGAAGGCGTAGACGTCCTTGTACGGCTGGCTCTGCTCGTAGACGAGCGCGCCGTCCCCGTCGACGTCGAACGTGCCGACCCGATCGATGCGGCGCACGTCGCGTGCGGCCCGGCGGTCGCGGCCGCGCGGCAGCTTGCGGATCATCGTGTCGCGCACGCCGTCGGCCTCGAGCCAGTAGAGCTCCTTGCCGTCGCGGCTGTAGCGCGGGTTGCGCGCGACCTCGCCGATCACCGTCAGCCGCCGGCCGGTGCGCGGCTGCCGGCGCTCGACCGCCTCGAGCTGCAACGTCGCCTTGTCGCGCAGGTGGCGCTTCCAGTCGTCGTAGAGCTCGTCGAAGTCGCGCCCGATCGCCTGGTCGAGCTGGCGGTTGACGCCGAACGGGATCGTCGAGCTGCCGCCCGCGTGCGACATCTTGCGCAGGGTGTCGTCGCCGAAGCGGTCGAACACGTAGCGCAGGAAGTGGCCGCCGTAGAGGTACGCGGCGTTGCCACGCGGGAAGCGGAGGGGCGCGTTCGACACCTCGTCGAGCTCGAGGTTCTCGCCCTGGAGCGCCGGCACGCGCAGGTACATGTCGAAGTGGCTCGCCCGCGTCCGCCCCGACGAGCTGCGCTTGCTCTCCTCGTAGGTCGCGATGCCCTCGATGATCCAGCGCGGCATGGTCTGATTGGGCGCCCAGATCTTGCCGAACACCGCGTTGTAGAACGACGGCAGGCCGCCGATCGTGTCGAGGTGCACGATGTGCGTGTACTCGTGCATGAACAGGCCGTAGAGCCAGTCGTCGTGATCGGCGAGCACCGAGCCGGCGTTCGGCGCCGTGGCGAACAGCGTGATCTGGTTGCGCGGCAGGACCGACGCGAAGCCGTTGGCGCCGTCGGTGTCATCGACGACCACGACGTGAGTCTTCACCTTCGGCGCATGATCGAGCACCGGCACGATGATCTGGTGCGACCGCTCGGCGACCACGGCGACGCGGCGCGCGATGTCGTCGAGCGGCGCGTAGTAGTGGATGACGAAGTGATCGGTCTCGATCGTGCGCCACTGCCGGTCGGGATCACCGGCGCGCGCCTCGGCCGCCAGCGCCAGCAACACCAGGACCGGCCAGAGCCAGCGCATCGACGCGATTGTAGTAGAGTCGCCGCCACCATGGCGCGCCTCCTCGCCCTCGTCTTCGCTTCCGGTGTGACCCTCCTCGCGTGCAGCGGCGGCAGCACGCCGCCGACGACGCCCGCCCCCGTCGAGCCCGTCATCGACACGGCCGCCCTCGGCCAGCCGTGCGGCGAGGGCGACAGCTGCCAGGCCGGCGCCAGCTGCGTCTCGTACTACGGCATCGCCGGCCCGTCCGGCCCCGAGTTCAAGAGCTGCGAGATCACCTGTGCCGGCAAGGGCGGCTGCCCCGAGGGCACGAAGTGCGTGACCGTCGCCGACGGCCCCGGCGAGGTCTGCCGGGCCGACACCGTCGCGCCCTGATCGAACGTCAGCGGCTGCCGCCGTGCGGCACGCCGAGCTGATCCAGGTACGCGACCACCGCCTCGCGGATCTCGTGGGCCGTCGGCAGGACGACGATCCGCTCGACCAGCTTCTCGAGGTCGACGAGCGTGGTCGCGCGCAGGACCCCCTTCACCTCGGGGATCGCGACCGCGCTCATCGACAGCTCGGTGAGCCCGAGGCCGACGAGCACCGGCGCGACGACGGCGTCGCCGGCCATCTCGCCGCAGATGCTGACCGGGATGCCGGCGGTGCGCGCGGCCCGGGCGCAGTCGCGCAGGAGGCGCAGGAGCGCGGGGTGGAGCGGCTCGTACAGGTACGACACGAGCTCGTTCACGCGGTCGACCGCCATCGTGTACTGGATGAGGTCGTTGGTGCCGATCGAGAAGAAGTCGCACTCGCGCGCGAGCAGGTCGGCGATCACCGCCGCCGAAGGCATCTCGATCATGATGCCGACCTTCACGTGCTCGTCGAAGGGCTGATCGTGCGCCCGCAGCTCGGCCTTGACCTCGTCGAGCACGGCCATCACCGCCCGCAGCTCGGCGACGCCCGAGATCATCGGGAACATGATGCGCAGGGGGCCGTGCGCCGACGCCCGCAGGAGGCCGCGCAGCTGCGAGCGGAAGAGCTCGCGGCCGAGGTCGGCGAGGCAGAGCCGCGTCGAGCGCAGGCCGAGCGCCGGGTTGGCCTCGTCGAGCTTCGCCTCCTCGAGGAAGCCGGCGAGCTTGTCGGCGCCGAGGTCGAAGGTGCGGATCGTCACCGGCCGCCCGTGCATGCGCCGCAGCACCTCGCACGCCGTGTCGTAGTGCAGCGCCTCGTCGGGCACCACGTCGCGGTTCATGAACAGGTACTCGGTGCGATAGAGGCCGACGCCGACGGCGCCGTGCTCGACCGCGTCGTCGATCTCGTCGGGGCCGTCGATGTTGGCGAAGAGCTGGACCTCGGCGCCGTCGCGGGTGCGCGCCGGGAGGTCCTTGTTGCTGAGGAGGACCGCCTCGATCGCGGCCTGCTTGCGCTGCTGATCGCGGTACTCGGCGACCGTCGGCGGCGTCGGGTTGATGATCACGACCCCGCCGGCGCCGTCGACGATGAGCAGGTCGCCGTCCTCGACGACCTCGGTCACGTCCTCGAGCCCGACCACCGCCGGGAGCTCGTGCGCGCGCGCGATGATCGCCGTGTGCGAGGTCTTGCCGCCGGCGTCGGTGATGAGGCCGGCGACCGCGTGCTTGTGCAGCTGCGCCGTGTCGGCCGGCGACAGGTCGTAGGCCACGACGACGGCGTCGGGCGGCGGCCGCAGCGGGCCGGTCTCCTTGCCGAGCAGGTTGCGCAGGACGCGCTCGCCGACGAAGTCGATGTCGCTGCGCCGCTCGCGGAAGTAGTCGTCGGCGATCGCGTCGAACACGCCGCGGATGTCCTCGACCGCCTTGCGCAGCGCCCACTCGGCGTTGATCGACTCCTCCCTGATGTAGTCGACCGCGGCGTCGACCAGGTGCTCGTCCTTGAGCATCAGCTGGTGGGCGGTGATGATGTGGAAGTCGCTCTCGCTCTCCGACGCCGCCAGCTTGCTCTTGATCTTCTCGAGCTGCCTGTCGGAGGCGGCGATCGCGCGGTGCAGGCGCGCCACCTCGGCGTCGCCGTCGTCGGGCTCGATGTGGTAGCGCGGCTCCTTGATCAGGTCGCGGCCGACGAGGAACGCGCGGCCGATGGCGATGCCCGCCGAGACCGCGACGCCCTCGCGGCGCAGCTCGACCTTGCGCGCATCGTCACTCGACCTCGCGGCCACGGGTCACCTGCGGCCGTACCGGCCGCAGCCTCCTGTCGATCGGTCGGCTCCGGCGAGGACGCCGGACCCGACCTGTGTCCGAGGATCGGCTCGCATGGCTCGCCGGGGGGGCTAGCGATCCTCCCCGAACCTCTCGTCGACGAGCTGGGCGAGCGCGGAGACCGCCTGCTCGGCCTGCGCACCCTTGCCGGCGATCGTGATCGTCGTGCCCTTCGACGCGACGAGCATGAGCACGCCCATGATGCTCTTGCCGTTCACCTCGTGCCCGTCCTTGGCCACCGTCACGTCGCACGGGAACTTGCCGGCCATCTGCACGAACTTGGTCGCGGCCCGGGCGTGCAAGCCGAGCTCGTTCTTGATCACGACCGTGCGCCTGGCGACTTGGCCCTGGGCTCCTGACTGATCTTGGGACATACCGCTTCATTCCCCCCTGTCGACGTCGCGATGCCGGACCAGGACGTCCCACGATCCGCCGAGCCGCCGGCGCAGCTCCTCGACGATGGCCACCGAGCGGTGGCGGCCGCCGGTGCATCCGACGGCGATGGTGACGTACAGCTTCCCCTCCTTCTGGAAATGGGGGAGCGAGAAGCGCAGGAGGCTCTCGACGCGGTCGACGAGCTGCTTCCCCGCGTCCGGTTCGCACACGAAGCGCGCCACCTCGGGGTCGCGCCCGTCGAGGTGGGTCAAGGTCGGCTCGAAGTACGGGTTGGGCAGGAAGCGGACGTCGAACACCAGGTTGAACTCGACGGGCAAGCCGTGCTTGAAGCCGAACGAGACCAGCGTGACCGCGAGCTTCCCGGTGCCGCCGTAGCGGTCCTGGATGATCGACTTCAGCTGGTGCATGTTGAGGTTCGACGTGTCGATCACCGCCGCGCCCCGGCGCAGGTCGGCGCAGATCTCGCGATCGCGACGGATGCCGTCCTGCAGGTCGTCGCCCGAGAGCGGGTGGCGGCGCCGCGTCTCCGAGAAGCGGCGGAGCAGCACCTCGTCGTTGGCGTCGAGGAACATCACCTCGAGGCGGTGGCCGGCGCCGCGCAGCTGCTCGAGCTGGTCGCGCCACGCGGGCAACCACTTCTTCTGCCGGGCGTCGATCGCCACGGCGAGCTTGTCGGCGCTGTTGCCCTGCGCCATGTACTCGACGAGCTCCGCGAAGAACGGCAGCGGCATGTTGTCGACGCAGTAGAACTCGACGTCCTCGAGCGCCCGCAGCGCCGTCGACTTGCCGGCGCCGGACATGCCAGTGACGATGACGATCTGCATCGGCTACTCGATCCCGTCCACGTCGAAGCCGCGCTGCGGGCGGGCCTCGGCGATCGCGCGGTTGAGTCGCTCCTGGAACTCCTTGGCGGAGTTGTGGCCCTGCAGCTTCAGGAGCTGGTTGCGGGCGGCGACCTCGATGATGGTCGCGATGTTGCGGCCGGGGCGGACCGGCAGCTTCACCATGGGCACGACGACGTCGAGGATGCGGTAGTGCCGCTCCTCGAGGCCCAGGCGGTCGTACTCGTCGCTCTCGGCCCACTCGACGAGCTCGATCACGAGCTCGAGCTTCTTGGTCTCGCGCACGGCGGCGATGCCGAAGAGGTCCTTGATGTTGATGATGCCGAGGCCGCGGATCTCCATGTGGTGGCGGATGATCCCGGAGCCGGAGCCGTAGACGAACCCCGACTTCTGCCGGATGTGGACGATGTCGTCGGCGACCAGGCGGTGGCCGCGCACGACGAGGTCGAGCGCGGTCTCGCTCTTGCCGATGCCGCTCTTGCCGAGGAGCAGGATGCCGATGCCGAGGACGTCGAGCAGGACGCCGTGGATCGACGTCGCCGGCGCCATCTGATCCTGCAGCCACGCGGTGACCCGGATGATGAAGTCCGCGCTGGGCAGCCCGGAGACGAAGAGCGGTACGTCCGTCTCCTCGCAACCGGCGACCAGCTCGAGCGGCGGCTGGAGGCCGCGGGACACGACGATCGCCGCCGGCTGCGCCGACAGCATCGTGGCGACGGCGAGCGCGCGCGCCTCGGGCGTGACCGCCTCGAGGTACTGGATCTCGGTGGCGCCGAGGACGAGGAGGCGCTCGTCGTGCAGCTGCTCGTCCCAGCCGGTGAGCGCGAGGCCGGGCTTCTGGATGCGCGGCGCCGAGATGCGGCGGTCGAGCCCCTTGGCGCCGGCGAGGACCCGCAGCTCAAGACGGACGTCGGGGGCCACGAGCTGGGCGGCCGTGACCTGCACCGTTCGGACCTGGCGCGACGTCGTCATGGGCCTCAGTACTTCGCGTCCTCCTCGGCGATCACGCGATACATCGCGTCGACGTCCGGGGCGTCGAGCAGACGCTTGCGGAAGGCCTGGTCCTTGAAGACGCGGCTGATGCGCGCCAGCGCCTTCAGGTGCGCGCCCGTCGAGGACTCGGGCGCGACCAGCACGAAGAAGAGGAAGGTCGGCTGCTTGTCCATCGAGTCGAAGTCGACGCCGTCCGGGGCACGCCCCAGGCACGCGACGATCTCCGTCACCGACGGCAGCTTGCCGTGGGGGATCGCGACACCCTCACCGATCGCGGTCGAGGCGAGCGCCTCGCGATCGACCAGGACCTTGGTGAGCGCGGCGCGATCGATCCTCGGGTGCCGGCCGGCGACGTGGCCGGCCAGCTCCTCGAGGATGGCGCGCTTGTCGGCCGACGCGAGCGCCGGCACGATCATGTCGCGTGCGATCAGATCGACGATCTTCATCCGTCGCCGCCCAACCTACCACAGCCGCAATGTTTCAGGCGTGTGTCTCGATCAAGCCGAACGATCCGTCCTCGCGGCGGTAGACCACGGCAACCCGGCCCTGGGCCTCGACCGACCGGAAGACGAGGAAGTCCTCGTGGGCCAGGTTGAGCTGCACGATCGCGTCCTCCACGGAGAGCGGGTTGGCGTGGAACTTCTCGGTCCTGATCACCTTGAACTGGGGGTGACCATGCCCGTTGCCGTTCGTGGGCTCGGTGGCGCTGCGCTGCGGCTCGGGCGCCAGGCCATGGAACGCTTCCTCGACGATGGAGTGCGACCACGGTAGTGGCTCCACGTGGTGAGGCCGCTGGCGCTGGCCGTCGAGCTTGCCCTTGTACTTACGTACCTGGCGCTCGATCTTCGCGATCACGAGGTCGATCGACGAGTACATGTTCTCGGTCGTCTCGTGGCCGGCGATGGACAGGCCGTTGTGCAGCTGGAAGTTGACGTCGATCCTGTGGTTGTGACGCTCGGTGCTGAAGACGACGTGACAGGCGATAGGGTCCGGCAGGTACTTTCGGATTCGATCCATCCGTTCCTTGGCGTAGGACTTGAGTGCGTCCGTGGGTTCCATGTGCCGGAACGTCACCGAGAATTGCATGAGCCCTCCGTTGTCACTGTTCTGTGATCAGTCTACCGCCGCCTCGACGATGTGGCGGGCGGGAAGTGAAGCCGTCACGCAGGCGCGCGAAACCGCCGCCTACCTGAGGAAAGGGCGCACGCCGGGCTCGATCCCGGCCGCCGATCGGCCTACGATCCCCGCGCACACCGTGCGCGATGAAGCGCCGCGCGACCCGCGCGAGCTGCTCTGCCGGACCTGCCGGTCCCGGATCACGCACGAGGATCACCGCGTCGAGGTGAACGGCGCGCACGAGCACACGTTCGTGAACCCGGGTGGGTTCGTGCACCGGATCGGTTGTTTCGCCGTTGCAACCCACCTCGGCCAGATCGGCCGCCCGGAGACCGCCTTCTCGTGGTTCCCCGGCTTCTCCTGGCAGATCGTCGTGTGCAAGACGTGCCGCACGCACCTCGGCTGGATCTACCGTTGCGCGGGCGACCGCTTCACCGGGCTCTTGCTCGACGAGCTTGTCTCCGGTCCTTGAGATGTGAGCGTCGTGCCGCGTGCTCGGCGAGCCAGCGATCGAGCGGCTCGAGATCGAAGTTCATCTCCACGGCGGCGGCCAGGGTCGCGCGGGCCTCGGTGACGAGCGCGACGGCGCGACGGCGGTCGCCGCCGGCGTCGACCAGCGCCCGGCCCAGCAC
>JAIOII010001440.1 GCA_019912685.1 Kofleriaceae bacterium | reverse complement strand
TTCTTCCTGACGCCTGATGCCTGAGGCCTTCCTTGCGTAAAGGGCACTGAAGCCTCACCGAACTCTCCCCGTCAGGGCAGCTTCGGCTCCTCGAGCTTCTCCGCGCAGTCCAGGCTCTCGAGGAACTTGACCACGTCGGCGATCTCCGCCTCGGTCAGGTTCTTCGGGGCCAGGAGCGCGGAGAGGTTCTTGTTCGCCTTGGCGCCGTTGGCCATGTAGGCGACGGCGTCGGTGAGCGTCGCCGCCGAGCCGTCGTGGAAGTACGGCGCCGAGCGCGCGACGTGGCGCAGCGAGGGCACCTTGAACGCGGCCCAGTCGGTGGCGTTGTTGGTGACCTTCATCCGGGCGATGTCGACCTCGGCCTCGGGCTTGTCGGTGCCCACGCCGGCGTTGAAGTACACGCCGCCGTCGACCTGCATCGAGATCGAGAAGTGCGGCGGCGTGTGGCACGCGCTGCACTGGCCTTTGCCGAGGAAGACGTCGAGGCCGCGCTGCTGCTCCTCGGTGAGCGCGGCCTTGTCGCCCTTGGCGAACTTGTCGTACGCGGTCTCGGCGCACACGATCGTGCGCATGTACTCGGCGAGCGCCTGCTGCACGCGCTCGGCGGACGCGGCCTCGTCACCGAACGCCGCCTTGAACAGCGGCTTGTAGCCCTTGATCTTGCCGATCGTGGCGGCCTTGGCCTCGAGCTTGTCGTCACCGACCGCCATGTTCGGCCCACCCCACGCGCCCTTGGCGACGGCCTCGAGCGTCGGCGCGCGTCCGTCCCAGTAGAACGCGCCCTTGGCGTGGCCGAGGTTCCACAGGACGGGCGAGTGGCGCGTGAGCTTCTTGTCGCCGGGCCCGATCGCGATCGGGTCGGCGCCGCCCGTGCCGTTCTCGTTCATGTGGCACGAGTAGCAGGCGCGCGAGCCGTCGACCGAGAGCCGCTTGTCGAAGAAGAGCGCATGGCCGAGCGCCACCTTCCCCGCGCGGTTCGCGTCGTCGGGCAGGGCGAGCGGCGGCATCGCCTGCAGCTGCCCTTGCGACGGGCGCTGCACCGGCGGCGGCGCGCCGGTCGCCGGCGCGGTGCCGGTCGCCGTCCCCGTCGCTCCACCTTCGTCCGACTTCTTCTTGCATCCACCGGCGACGCACGCGGCGAGCGCCAGCGACAACAGGGTCATCCTCGTCATGGCGACGAGGCTACATCACTTACTGTCCTTCGGCTGTCGGGCTGGCGTTCTCGAGACACGCGGTCAGAGGACCACACTCCGTCTCCTCGCGCATGCAGACCTCGTAGACGCGCACCTGGCGCGACGACAGGGTCTGCGCCTTGCACGACTTCACGAACTCGCGCGTGTGGATTGGCGCGGTGTTCTCGACGTCGAGCTTGGCGAGCTCGTCGGCGGTCATCGTCGCCCGCGCGTCGGCGATCGCGCACTCCGTGAGCCTCGGGCCGAGCGCCTCGCACGCCGCCGCCTGCCGCTTCTGGAGCTCGGTCATCGCCGGCGGGTCGTCGTTGCCGCTGGAGCGCAGATCGTCGGGCAGCGTGTCGCCGCCCTCCGACTTCGTGTGCTTGGAGCCGCAGGCCGCCAGGACGATCACGGTGGCGAAGAGCAGTGCGCGCATCGTCCGTGAGCCTGCGCTACTTGCCCTGGAACTGCAAACCCTCGCTGCCCTCGTCGTCGAGCGGCGCCAGGCACTGGCTCTCGAGCTGCGCGACGCTCGTCGTCTTCCGCGCGCAGGCGATCACGCGGTCGGGCGCGCCGCGGCACTCGGCGATCACCATCGCCGTGTTGTCGGCGACCTCCTCCGGCGTCATCTTCGTGCGCTCGGCGGCCGCCTGGTAGAGCCCGCTGACCTTGCCCTGCAGCTGGTCGCACGCCGCCGGATCGCCGCTCGCTCCGGTCGCCGTGCCGGTGCCGCCGCCCTCGCCTGCCTTCTGCTTGCACGCGCACGCGGTGACGAGCAGCGCGAGGAGCATTCCGACCCGGGGCGCAGGCATCGCTGCCAGCCTATCAAACAACCCACCGGCTACGCGGCGTCGTACCCGGCGACGGCGAACGGCGGCTCGGCGATGCGCGCCGGGTGGTCGCGGCCGAGATCGAGCGGCGTGATGCTGACGAGGCCCTCGTGCACCGCGTTGCAGTCGCTGCCCGGCAGATCGTCGTGGCCGGTCGAGCCGCCGCCGATCCAGAAGTACGGACGGCCCCACGGATCACTTCTCTCGGTGACGTCGTCGGCGTAGCGACGCTTGCCGAGCGTCGTCCACTGGTACCGGCGCTCGCCGCGCCCCGGGATGTTCACGTTCAGCACCTCGGCCGACGGCAGCGAGGACAGCGCCTGGCGGACCAGCGTCGCCGCGAATCCGATCGCCTCCACGACGTGCGTCGCGCGGGGCGCGATCGACAGGGCGATCGCCGGGAACCCGCGCAGCGCGCCCTCGACCGCGCCGGCGACGGTGCCCGAGTAGAAGACGTCGGTGCCGAGGTTGAAGCCGTCGTTCGGGCCCGAGACCACGAGCGCCGGCGCGCGCGGCGCCAGCCGGTTGACGCCGACGTAGACGCAATCGACCGGGGTGCCCGACAGCGACCAGCGCCCCGGCGTGACCTCGCGGGCCCGCAGGGGCTTGTGCAGGGTGATGGCGTGCGACGCCGCCGAGCGCTGGCGCTCGGGGGCGACCACCAGGACATCGAGATCATTCGAGAGCTCGTCGGCCAGGGCGGCGAGCATCGGCGCGTTGACGCCGTCGTCGTTGGTCATGAGCACGAGCGGTCGCGGACTTGCCATCGCCGCGCACCATGCCGCGCCCGCGCCCGAAAGAAAACCGCCGGGGCCAACCGCTGGAAAGAAAACCGGGACGGCCACCTGAGGTGACCGTCCCGACCCAGTCGAGGCGACAGGATTTGAACCTGCGACTCCCAGACCCCCAGTCTGGTGCGCTACCAGGCTGCGCTACGCCTCGGAGGGGAGAGTCGAGATACTCCATCCGACCGGGAGTCGCAAGCCCCCGCGCGGCTCGTCGCCGCTTTCAGGTCGCCGGCTGGCCGTTCAGGATGTTCTTCAATACCTGGCTCGGCTTGAAGGTGAGCACGCGTCGGGCGGAGATGGTGATTTCCTCACCGGTCTGCGGGTTCCGGCCGATGCGCGCTTTCTTCTCGCGCACGATGAAGTTGCCGAAACCCGAGATCTTGATCTTCTCGCCGCGCTCGAGCGTCTCCTTGATCTGATTGAAAACGCTCTCGACGATCTCGGCGGCCTCTTTCTTCGAGAACCCGCCGACCTTCTCGTAGACAGCCTCGATGATGTCCGCTTTCGTCATTCGCGCCATCCGCGTTCTCCGAAGGGTGGAACGTGCTGACATTATCACAACTTGCACGCACGGTGCAGACAAGGTCGCGAGATCTCAAAGAAGTTCAGAGATCCCTCGAAAGCCGTGATATGACGCAGACTTAGTGGCTAGCGGCGCTCGGCGGGAGTCTCCGCGAGGAGCCGCGCGACGATCGCCTCGTGAGCGGCGTCGACCTCGGGGTCGGTCAGCGTGCGGTCGGGCGCACGGTACGTGATCGACCAGAGCTGGCTCTTCTTGGCCGCGCCGAGCTTCGCCGGGTCGCGGTACTCCTCGGCGAGGCGCACGGCCTCGCAGAGCGGCTGCGCCGCGCCGGCGATGACATCACGCACGCGCGCCGCGGGGATCGGCGCGTCGAGCAGGAGCGAGACGTCGCGCGTGCTCGCGGGGAAGCGCGGGACCGGGCGCATCCGCGCCGGCGCCGGCGCGGGGAGCAGGTCGAGCACGACGTCGAACATGAAGACCGGCGCCAGGGCGCCGAGCTTCTCGCGCATCGTGGGGTGCACCTCGCCGATCTCGCCGAGGCGGGTTCCGTCGCCGGCGACGACGTACGCCGCGACGCCGGGGTGCAGGTACGGGATGTCGGAGGCCGCCACGTAGCGGGGCTCGCCGGCGCCGAGCGCGCGCAGGAGGTGCTCGAGCACGCCCTTGGCGTCGAAGTAGTCCCACGGCTGAGCGGCCCCGAGCCACGGCGGACGCGCGCCGG
>JAIOII010001439.1 GCA_019912685.1 Kofleriaceae bacterium | reverse complement strand
CGTCACGCGCCTGTGCCGCGACACCGGCGCGCGCACGCACATCGTCCATCACTCCGCGGCGAGCGCGCTGCCGCTCCTGCGCGCGGCGCGCGCCGAGGGCCTGCCGCTGTCGGCGGAGACGTGCCCGCACTACCTGCGCTTCGCCGCCGAGTCGATCCCGGACGGCGCCACCGCGTACAAGTGCGCGCCGCCGATCCGCGGCGAGGCCAACCGCGAGGCGCTGTGGCAGGCGCTGGCCGAGGGCGTGCTCGAGCTGGTCGCGTCGGACCATTCGCCGTGCACGCCGGCCTTGAAGCGGCTGGAGGCCGGTGACTTCGTCGCCGCGTGGGGCGGCATCGCGGGGCTCCAGCTCGCGCTGCCCGTCGTGTGGACGGAGGCGCGCCGGCGCGGCCACACGCTCGTCGACATCGCGCGCTGGATGAGCGCGGCGCCGGCGCGGCTCGCCGGCCTCGCGGCGACCAAGGGCGCGATCGCCGCCGGGCACGATGCCGACCTGTGCGTCTTCGACGACGAGGCGAAGGTGACCGTCACGCCGGAGCTCGTGCGCCATCGCCACGGCGTCACGCCGTACGCGGGCGCCGAGCTCGCCGGCCGGGTCCACGCGACGTACCTGCGCGGCGAGCGCGTGTTCGACGGCAAGGACGTCGACGGCGCGCGCGGCGCGCTGATCTGATAGACGGAGCTGCACCACCATCATGAGTGACAACCCGCCCAGCTTCCTCGACCTCCCCGACCTGGCCTGCGAGAACGTCGGCGGCGCCGCGCTCGCGTGCAACGACGAGTTCTTCGCCGAGAAGGAGAACCTGCTCCGCCCGCAGCCCGCGGTGTGGAAGGAGCACGCGTACACCGACCGCGGCAAGTGGATGGACGGATGGGAGACGCGGCGGCGGCGCGAGCCCGGGTACGACTGGTGCGTCGTCCGCCTCGGCATGCCCGGCGTGATCCGCGGCGTCGTCGTCGACACGGCGTTCTTCCGCGGCAACTACCCGGCCGAGTGCTCGATCGAGGCGTGCGAGATCGACGACGCGCTCGACCTGGCGGCGCTCGCGACCGCGGCGTGGATGGAGCTCCTGCCGCGCGCGCCGCTCCAGGGCGATCACCGGAACACGTTCGAGATCGCGGCGCCCCACCGCTTCACCCACGTGCGGCTCAACATCTTCCCCGACGGCGGCGTCGCGCGCCTGCGCGTGCACGGCGACGTCACGCCGCGCTGGTCGCGCCTCGCGGGGCTGGGCGGCGTGATCGATCTGGCGGCGCTCGAGCACGGCGCGTGGGTGGAGTCGTGCAGCGACATGTTCTTCGGCTCGCGCAACAACCTCATCAAGCCCGGTCCGTCGCACTCGATGGCCGACGGCTGGGAGACGCGGCGCCGCCGCGGTCCGGGCAACGACTGGGCCGTCGTGCGCCTCGCCGCGACCGGCACCGTCGAGCGCGTCGAGATCGACACGTCGCACTTCAAGGGCAACGCGCCCGGCCGCTGCACGCTGGAAGGCCAGATCGACGGAGAGGGCGCCGGCACGTGGCACCTGCTCCTCGCGTCGCCGCTCCAGCCGCACACGCGCCACGTCTTCGACGACGAGCTGCGCCGCATCGGCCCGACGGGCCGCGTGCGCCTGTCGGTGTTCCCCGACGGCGGCGTCGCGCGCCTGCGCGTGTGGGGCCAGCCGCAGGC
>JAIOII010001438.1 GCA_019912685.1 Kofleriaceae bacterium | reverse complement strand
AGCGTGATGCGCGTCTTCGTCATCGAGGACGAGGCGCCGGCGCGCGAGTGGCCCGAGCGCGCGATCGGCCGCGTCGAGCCGACCGCGACCGTCGCCGGCAGCGCCGCGTCGGTCGCCGAGGCGCTGGCGTGGCTCGCCGCCAACCCGGCGCCCGATCTCGTGCTCGCCGACATCCAGCTCGGCGACGGCCTGTCCCTCGAGATCTTCGACCGCGCGCCGCCGGGCTGCCCGGTCATCTTCTGCACCGCGTACGACGAGTTCGCGATCGAGGCGATGCAGCGCGACGCGATCGACTACCTGCTCAAGCCGCTGCGCGAGCCCGACCTCGCCCGCGCGCTCGCCAAGCGCCGCCGCCTCGAGGCTCACTTCACCGAGCGCGTCGCCCGGCTGTCGCGCCAGCTCGGCACCCCGCAGCGGCGGCGCCTGCTCGTGCGGCGACGCGACGCGTTCGTCGCGCTCTCGCTCGACGAGGTCGCGTACTTCGTCGTCGACGACAAGCTCGTCGATGTCGTCACCCGCGACGCCCGCCGCTTCGCCGTCGATCGCACGCTCGGCGACCTCGAGGCCGAGCTCGACGGCGCCGAGTTCTTCCGCGTGAACCGCCAGTACCTCGTGCACGCCAGCGCCGTCGCGTCGTTCCGTCCGTTCGTGAAGGGCAAGCTCGTCGTCGAGCTGGCGCCCGCGGCCGGGGGCGAGGTGATCGTGAGCCAGGAGAACGCCGCGCGCTTCCGCACCTGGCTCGGCGCCTGACCCGCGACCGGCCGCTCAGCGGAGCGTGTCGGGTGCGTCGGAGAGCAGGATCGGGTGGCGCGCGGAGCCGCCGAGGCGCAGGCGCGTCGGCGGGCCGGAGCGGTAGCCGCCGACCTTGCCGACGGCGTCGGGGTCGGGCTCGCGGACGCCCTGCCCCATCACCGCGATCGTCTCGCCGATCTCGATCACGCCCTCGCGGTAGCGAAACGACTTGTTGAACACCCAGCCCGTCGAGCGCAGCCCGTGGCGGGTGAGGAACTGCTCCTCGACGGGCGTGGCGTCGTCGAACGTGCCCGAGCGCGTCGTCATGTCGATGTCGACCGCGACCCGCGCGCCGCGCGGATCGACGATCGCGCGCCCGGTGCCGTCGTCGAGGACGAAGGGCACGCCGACCGCCTCGCGCACGACCTGGCGCCAGCTGCCGGTCTTGCCGCTCGAGCGGTACTCCTCGACGGTGGCCTCGTAGAACACGCACGAGCGCCCGGTGAACGGCGCCTGCAACGTCTCGCCCTCGCCGACCCGCCCGACGACGCGGCCGGTGCGGCCCTCGCGCAGGTCGGCGATGTCGACGCGCGGCGCGCCTCGCAGCTCGCGCCGGATCCGCGCCTTCTCGTTCCAGACCAGGCTGGCGGCGACGATGGCGACGCCCGCCACGACGGCGAGAACGACCAGGGCCTCCATGCGGCCAGGTTAGCCCAGCTCTGGCTCAGAGATCGTCGGGCCGCTCGCTGACCACGGCCGGGCGGTCGGGCGCGCCCGCGAGGCGCAGCTCGGTCGGCGCGAGGCGGCGGTACACGGGATCGTCGGCGGCGCTGCCCGCCGCGCTCACCAGGCCGGTGACGGCGACGTACTCGCCGATCGTGAGCACGCCCTCGTCGAAGCGCAGGTGGTCGGTGCGGCCCGCGAGCGGCGCGAGCAGGTCGGGATCGGCGACCTTGGCGGTGTCGAGCGTGCCGACCTCGCTCTGGTCGTAGACGACGTGGATGTAGGCGCCGCGCGGATCCACCAGGATCTTGCCGGTGCCGTCGTCGACGACGAACGGGGTGCCGCGCAGGCCGCGCGCGAGCACGTTGGGGTCGTCGCCGTCCTCGTCGAGCACGACCGCGTCGAAGCTCACGCACGCGCGCCCCGTGATCGGCGCGACCAGCGTGCCGCCGTCGACGATCTGACCGACGATGCGCACGTACTTGCCGACCGGCGCCCTGGCGATCTTCACGTTGGGCGGCGCGTTCCGCGCCAGCCGCGCGCGCTCGACGAGCCCGTAGACGACCAGCACGACCGCCAGCGCCCAGCCGATCGCCTGGAGCTCCATCAGCGCCCCAGGAGGTTGCGCGCGATGACGACGCGCTGGATCTGCGAGGTGCCCTCGTAGATCTGGAGCAGCTTGGCGTCGCGCATGAGCTTCTCCACCGGGTACTCCTTGGTGTAGCCGTAGCCGCCGAACACCTGGACGGCGTCGGTGGTGACGCGCATCGCGGCGTCGGCGCCGTAGGCCTTGGCGTACGCCGAGATGATCGACGACAGGTCGCCGCGGTCGACCATCCACGCCGCCTTGTGGGTGAGCAGCCGCGTCGTCTCGTACGCGATCGCCATCTCGGCGAGGATGAACTGGATCGCCTGGTGCTGCGCGATGGGTACCCCGAAGGTCTTGCGCTCGAGCGCGTAGTTGCGGCTCTCCTCGAGGGCGCGGCGGATGACGCCGGCGGCGCCGGCCGCGATCCACGGGCGCGAGCGATCGAACGTCTTCATCGCGACCTTGAAGCCGCCGTCCTCGGTGCCGAGCAGGTTGCGCCGGGGCACGCGCACGTCCTCGAAGATGACGTCGCACGTGTTCGACGCGCGCTGCCCCATCTTGTCTTCCTTGCGGCCGACCTTGACGCCCGGGCTCTTGGCGTCGACGACGAAGCACGCGATGCCCTTGTGCTTCATCCCCCGGTCGAACGTCGCGAGGACCGAGTACCAGCCGGCGACGCCGCCGTTGGTGATCCAGCGCTTCTGGCCGGTGATGAGGTAGTCGTCGCCGTCCTTCTTCACGCGCGTCGACAGCCCCGCCACGTCGCTGCCGGCGTCGGGCTCGGAGCAGCAGTACGCGGCGAACTCGCCGCCCTCGACGAGGCGCGGCAGCCACTCCTGCTTCTGCTCGTCGGTGCCGGCGATCAAGACCGGCATCGCGCCGAGCATGTTGGCGGCCAGCGACGTGTTGAAGCCGAGGCAGCCGTACGCGACCTCCTCCTGGACGAGGCAGTGATCGAGGCACGAGCCGCCGAGGCCCCCGTACTGCTCGGGCACCTCGACGTTCATGAGGCCGGTCTGCCACGCCTTCTTCAGGATCTCGCGCGGGAACTCGCCGGTCTCGTCGTAGTGCCCGGCGACCGGGACGATCTCCTTGCGCGTGAAGTCGCGCGCGGTCTGGATGAGGGCTTCCTGCTCTTCGGTGAGGGTGAGGTCGTAGGGCATGGTGTCCTGTCGCGGGATGCTACCATCGACCTTCCATGCCGGAGGACGACGTCGGCGAATGGCGGCTCGGCCGCGTGGTCTCGACGGGCGCGTTCGCCGAGGTGCGTGAGGCGGCCTCGACCGCCGGTGAGGTCGCTGCGATCAAGCGGTTGCACGGTCACGCGGCGCGCGACCGCGACCTCTGCGCGCTGTTCGCCGCCGAGTGCGAGCTGACCTGCGCTCTTCCGCCGCACCCCGGGCTGGTGCGCGGGCGCGAGGCGCGACCGGGCGCCGAGCGGCCGTGGCTGCTCATGGAC
>JAIOII010001437.1 GCA_019912685.1 Kofleriaceae bacterium | reverse complement strand
GTGGTGGCGCGCGCGCCGACGACACGATCGAGCCGTACCACGATCGCATCCGCGAGACGCTCCTGTCGGTCCTGCCCGCCGAGCGCCGCGCCCGCCACCACCGCGCGCTCGCCATGGCGCTGCCGCGCCGGCGACGAGGCTCGCTCCAAGCTCGACTTCGACCGCGCCGCGCGCTGCTACCAGATGGCGCTCGAGAACCCGGCGTGGAACGCCGAGGACCAGCGCGTGCTGCGCGGACAGCTCGCCGACTCGCTCGCCTACGCCGGCCGCCCGCGCGAGGCCGCCGACCAGTTCCTCGCCGCCGCCGAGGGCTCCGACGCGTCGAGCGCGCTCGAGCTCCGCCGCCGCGCAGCCGAGCAGCTCCTGCAGTCGGGCTACGTCACCGAGGGCATGGAGATGACGCGCACCGTCCTCTCCGGCGTCGGCCTCTCGCTGCCGCGCACGCCGCTGCGCGCGCTCGCGTCGATGCTCGCCCGCCGCGCCTGGCTGCGCCTGCGCGGGCTCGGGTTCAAGCCGCGGCCGATCACCGAGTGCAGCCAGGCCGACCTGACCCGCGTCGACGTGTGCGAGGGCACGTCGTTCGGCCTCGCCATGGTCGACCCGTTCCGCTCGGCCGACTTCGCCGCGCGCTTCCTCCACCTCGCGCTCAAGCTCGGCGAGCCGTGGCGCGTGTCGCGCGCGATCGCGCTCGAGGCCGACTGGCTCGCCGCGATGATGTCCGCCCGGCGGTCGCAGCGGCTGCTCGCCCGCCTCGTGCAGATGACCGACGAGGGCAACGCGCAGGCCAAGGCGCAGCTGCTCACGACGCGCGGGATGCTCGACCTCCTCCTCCACAACAAGTGGCGCTCGTCGTACGACCACATGACCGAGGCGATCACGCTCTACCGCGCGGTCGTCGGCCGCGCCGGCTTCGAGCTCGACACGGTCACGATGTTCTGCTGCTTCAGCCTCTACTACCTCGGCGAGGTCGGCGAGCTGTCGCGGCGCGTGCCGGCGATGGTGCAGAGCGCCTCGCGCACCGGCAACCGCTACACCGCGGTCACCCTGCGCTGCGGGTTCCCGGTCGCCTGGCTCGCCCGCCTCGATCCCGAGGACATCGAGGGCGAGATCGTCGACGCGCTCGCCTCGTGGACGACGCCGAGCGGGACCAAGCAGCTCCAGCACATGCTCGCCCTCTGCTCGCGCCTCGATCTCGCGATGTACCGCGGCGACCCCGAGAGCGCGACGCCGCTCCTGGCGAGCGAGCTCAAGCCGATCCGGCGCGCGATGGTCGATCACGCGCCGATCTTCGACCTGCTCATGCGCGCCACGATCGCGCGCCACGCGCTCGCGTGCGCCGCCCGCGCGCCCCGGGGCAGCGACCGCTACAGGCACGGCCTGGCGGAGGCGCGCCGGGTCATGCGACGATTCCGTCGCTCGCAGATGCCGCTGATGCGCGCCTGCTCGATCATGATCGCCGGATCGGTCGCGGAGCTCGAGGGGGACACCGAGCGCGCCGTGACCGGGTTCCGCGACGCGCTCCACGCGTTCGCGGAGACCGAGACGCACCTCTTCGCCCACGCCGCGCGCAACCGGCTGGGCGCGCTGCTCGGCGGCGACGAGGGCGCGGCGCTGCGCGCGACCGCGCACGACGGCATGGCCCGTCAAGGCGTCCGCGAGCCCGGGACCATGCTCGACATGCTGCTGCCCGGAACCAGTCGCTGAGCGGAGGAGGCCGGCCTTGTTCGACCCAACCACGTACGCCTCGCGCGCCCTGACCGTCGCCGCGGAATTGGACGGAGACGACAAAGTCGCCCGGCTGCGGGAAACCCTCGAGACGATCGGGACCGACGTCGTCGGCGAGAACCCGCGCCCGGAGCGCATCGCGCGCGGGCGCGCCGTGCTCGACGAGGCGGGCGCGCCGGTGCGCAACGAGATCTTCCGCCCGGCGCAGCTCGACGACACGCACTTCATGCGCTTCGTGATCGTCGACGACACGCTGCCCGACGGCACGCCCAAGGTCCCCGACAACCGGCTGCCGCCGATGCTCGTGTGGGAGTGCAACCACGACGGCGACCCGCGCGACTACCTGCGCAAGGCGGTGCGGAAGGCGACGTCGGGCGAGCCCGGCGTCCACCTCGACTTCGACGCGGTGTTCGGCGCGTGCAAGGCCTACCCGGGGATGAGGCGGGAGGAGGCGTGGATCGAGTGGATGATGGACCACGCGATCCGCGCCGAGGCGTTCTACTGCGGCTACCGCGGCGTACCCAAGGCGAAGGTCGACGCCGCCGGGCGCGTGCACGAGGTCATCCGCGCGTACCTCGACCAGCACCGCCAGCAGGTGTCGGCGATGAGCGAGGCCGACCTGCGACGGGCGATCGTCGCGCACGCGCGCTCGATGCCCGACGACCTCCGGCCCGGTGACCTCGAGGCGGCGCCGGCGCGTGGCACCGGCTTCTTCCTGCGCAAGTGGGCGACGCTCGTGCTCATCGGCTTCGCCGCGTTCCTGCTCCTGACCGTGCTCCTGCCGGTGACGATCTGGTGGTACCTCACGCTGCGCAAGCACGAGAAGCGCGACAAGCCGGCGCTGTCGAATCGCGCGGTCCACGGCATGCCGGACCTCATCGCCGCCGAGGACCGGATCGTCCAGAACCAGCTCACGCACCTGGTCGATCTCAAGCCCGGCTTCTTCCGCTACTTCACGCAGCGCGTGGTGCTGTTCGCGATCGATCAACTCGCGCGCGTGATCTTCGTGAACGGCTCGCTGGGCGGCATCGCGAGCATCCACTTCGCGCGCTGGGTGATCCTCCACGACCGCCGCGAGGACATCCCCCGGCACCGGCGGCGTGACCGGCTGCTCTTCTTCTCGAACTACGACTTCAGCTGGGACAGCTACCTCGGCGAGTTCGTCGATCGCGCGTCGGGCGGGCTCACCGCGGTGTGGTCGAACACCGAGGGCTATCCCCGCACGCGCCGGCTGACGGAGGAAGGCGCCGACGACGAGGAGACGTTCAAGCAGTGGGCGCGCGATCGCCAGATCGCGTCGCAGGTGTGGTGGAGCGGCGTGCGCTACTCGAGTGTCGAGAACGTGAACGACGACATCGCCGTGCACCGCGGGCTCCTCGCCGACCTCGAGCCGGCGCAGGTGACGCGATGGCTGCAGCGGATCTGACCGGAGGCGAGCCATGACGACGACCGCGACGACGATCGATCCCCGCACCGTCCCCGACGCCCTCGAGGACCGCGACCTCGAGCAGATCCAGGCGCTCGTGTTCCGCGGCTGGGCGCGCGACTTCAAGTACGCCGCGTTCCTCTTCGTGCAGCTGCCGCGCGAGTACGGTGAGCGGGGCGCGGCCGACCATCGCCGGGCCAGGGCGTGGCTCGACGCGGTGCGCACCGACATCGCCTGGTACCGCGGCGCCACCGCCGACCGGCTCCCCGTCGACGGCGGCGGCACGGTGCCCGGGCGCCTGCAGCTCGCGCTCACGACCCGCGGCCTGCGCTCGCTCGGCCTGGCCGAGGAGGCGATCCGGCTCTTCCCCTACGAGGCCAAGGCCGGCATGGAGCGGCGCGCGCGCGTGCTCGGCGATCCGCTCTCGCTCGAGGAGGCGAAGAAGGAGCTGGTCGCCAACCCCGACGACCTCGACCTGCTCGAGGCCAACAAGCCGACGCCGACGGACTGGTCGCTCGACCTGCGCGACTGCGACGCGATGCTCTTGCTCTACGCCGGCTCGGACGCCGACCTCCGGGCCGCCGAGGCGGCCCAGCGCGCGCGGGTGAAGCAGCACGGCGGCGTGCCCATGACCACGCAGTGGAGCTCGGAGTGGAAGGAGCGCGAGCCGTTCGGCTTCGCCGACGGCCTCTCGCAGCCCGCGATCAAGGGCCAGCCGTCGCGCACCGGCGTCTTGCCGTCGCCGCACAACGAGATCGCGGCGGGCGAGATCCTGCTCGGCTATCGCAACGAGTACGGCCACGTGCCCAAGAGCCCGGCGCTCGCGGGGATGGACCTCGGCAAGAACGGCTCGTTCCTCGTGTTCCGGAAGCTCGAGCAGGACGTGAAGGGCTTCTGGGAGACGTTTCGCGCGCTCGCGCGCGACTGGCAAGGCGTGCACGGCGTGCCGGCCGGCATCGACGAGGCGACGCACTGGCTGGCGGCGCGCGCGATGGGGCGGTGGACCAACGGCAACTCGGTCGCGCTCCACCCCGAGCGCGAGGGCGCGCGCATGCACGACTCGAAGATCAACGAGTTCGTGTACGGCGACGACCCCGACGGCAACAAGTGCCCGATCGCGTCGCACGTGCGCCGCGCCAACCCGCGCGACGAGCGCGGCGGCGGCACGAACGAATCGTGGAAGGTCGTGAAGCGCCACCGCATCCTGCGCCGCGGCCGCGCCTACGGCGTCCTGCCCGATCCGAAGGCCGCGATCGAGGGCAAGCTGAACGGCGACACCGGCGCGACCGGCCTCCTCTTCGTGTGCCTGCAGGCGAACATCACGCACGGCTTCGAGTTCGTGCAGCAGATCTGGAACAACAACCCCGCGTTCAACGGCATCTACCAGGAGCCCGATCCGATCATGGGCCCGGGCGGCGGTCCCTTCTCGATCCCGGCGAAGCCGGCGCGCCTGCGCACGCCGCCGCTGCCGCGCTTCGTGATCCCGCGCGGCGGCGGCTACTTCTTCGTACCGTCGCGTGCGGTCGTCGACTTGCTCGCCGGCGCCTGAGCACGAGCGGCGCGCCAGGCGCTCGGCGGCTGGCCGGCGACGCGGCGGAAGAGCGCGCTGAAGTGCTGCGGCGAGGCGCAGCCGACGTCGAGCGCGATCTCGGTGAGCGAGGCGCGCGACGTCTCGAGCAGCCGCTGCGCGACGCGAACGCGCGCGGCGTCGAGCTCGCGCTGGAACGCGGTGCCGGCAGCGCGCAGGTGGCGCTGGAG
>JAIOII010001436.1 GCA_019912685.1 Kofleriaceae bacterium | reverse complement strand
GCGCTGGCCGCGCTCGTCGGCGCCGGGCTGATCCAGGTGGGAACCAACTTCGCCAACGACGTCTTCGACGCCGAGAAGGGCGCCGACACCGCGGAGCGCAAGGGCCCCGTGCGCGCGGTCGCGACGGGGCTCATCAGCGCGGCGGCGATGCGCGCGGCGATGATCGTGACGTTCGGGCTGGCGGTGGCGGTGGGCGTGTACCTCGTCGCCGTCGGGGGATGGCCGATCGTCGCGATCGGCGTCGCCTCGGTCGCGGCGGGCGTCGCGTACACCGGTGGCCCGTGGCCGCTCGGCTATCACGGGCTCGGCGACGTCTTCGTGATGCTGTTCTTCGGCCAGGTCGCGGTGTGCGGCACGGCCTACGTCCAGGTCGGCGACGTGCCGGCGCTCGCGTGGTGGCTGTCGTTGCCGGTCGGCGCCGTCGCCACCGCGATCCTCGTCGTCAACAACCTGCGCGACGCGGCGACCGACGCCAGGGTCGGCAAGCGGACGCTGGCGGTGCGCTTCGGGCGGCGCTTCGCCCTCGTCGAGTACGCGGCGCTGCTGGCTCTCGCGCACGCGGTGCCGCTGGCGCTCGCTGCGGGCGCCGTGGGCCGCCGCGCTGGTGGCGCGGCTGGTGCGAGCGGTGCCGGGGCCGGAGATGAACGAGCTCCTGGGCGCGACGGCGAAGCTGTTGCTCGTCCAGTCGGTGCTGATGGCGATCGGGGTGGCGATCGGAGTAGGGTGACGCCCATGCCCGGCCCGCGCGACGGATGGCAGGCGTCCAGCGACGTCCAGACGACCGTGACCCGTCGGCGGCGCCCGACCGTCGACGGCATCCGCATCGACGGCGTGCAGCTGGTGCCGTGGCGCCGCCGCCTGACGGTGGCGGATGGCCGCAACACCTGGAACGAGCGGAGCGGGTGGCTGGTGGTCGTGGAGCGTGAAGGCGTGCGCGGGATCGGCGAGGCGTCGCCGCTGCCCGGGTACGCCAGCGCGATGGACGTGGACGCCGCGCGACGCGCGGCGATCCGGTTCGCGCTCGAGACCGCCGTGCTCGACGCCGAGGCGCGGAAGCGCGGGATCCGGTTCGCGAACCTGATCGCCGACGCGGCGATGGCGCTCGTGCCGGTGAACGCCGTGGTGAACAGCGTCGATGGCGCGCTGGCGGCGGCCGCGCGCGGGATCCCGGCGCTCAAGGTCAAGGTCGGCGCCGATCACGCGCGGACGGTGGCGCTCTTGCGCGCGATCCGCGAGGCGCTGCCGGCGGTGGCGCTGCGCGTCGACGCCAACCAGACGTGGCCGCTCGACGAGGTCGAGCGCCGGCTGTCGGCGATGACGGAGCTGCGGCTCGAGTACGTCGAGGAGCCGGCGGTCGGGCTCGCCCCGCGGCTCGCGGCCGGGCTGCCGGTGCCGATCGCGCTCGACGAGAGCCTCGCGTCCCCCGATCGTGACGACTGGCTCGACCGCGCGCTCGCCAGCGGTGCGGTGGGCGCGATCGTGCTCAAGCCGACCGTGCTCGGCGGCATCGAGGCGTGCCGGCGCCTCGCCGGGCGGGCCCGGGCGCACGGCGTGGTGGTGAACGTCACGCACACGCTCGAAGGACCGGTGGCGCACGCGGCCTGCGCCGAGCTCGCGCGCGCGCTGTCGCTGCACGGCGCGGTCGGGCTCGTCGCCATGCGGTCCTGGCGACGTGGTCGATTCCCGTGCCGCAGCTCGCGGGCGACGCGGTCGTCCCTGCCGTCGGCGCGGGCCTCGCGATCGACATCGACGCGGCGATCGCGGCGGCGGCGACGCCGGTCACGGCGTGACGTACGCGGCGCCGCTCCGGGCAGGGCTCGACAGCGCGTCTCGCTCATGCCGTAGGTGGTGAGGACCGGGACGCCGCTCGCGCGAGAGAGAGAGACGAGCTCGGACGAGGCCGCGGCGCCGCCGAGGAGGACGGCGCGCCAGGAGGGCGGCGGC
>JAIOII010001435.1 GCA_019912685.1 Kofleriaceae bacterium | reverse complement strand
GCGGCCGCTGCCGGCGGTGACGAGGAAGCGCTCGAGGACGAGGCCGTCCCCGGCGCGCACGAGCTCGATGTCGCTGCCGAGCGACGAGATCTGGAGGTCGACGACGCCGTGGATCGCGTCGCGGCCGCACGAGACGGCGCTGTACGCCGGCCCGTCGGTCGCGGGCGTCGCGCCGGCCGCGTAGTCGTACGCCGACCACTGATCGGTGAGCTCGAGGAGATCGAGCGGCGGCTGCTCGTACCCCTGCCCTTCCGCCGGCACGAACGGGATGACGCGGCGCTTGCCGAGGTCGACGGTGTCGGCGATGACGAAGACGTACGGATCGGGCGAGCCGTTCCACAGCTCGCTGCGCACGCGCACGCCGGGGTCGCAGGGGCGCAGCTCGTAGCGGGTCGCGACCTTCACGTCGGGGCGCCCGTCGAGGTGGCCGCGCACGACGACGGCGACGTACTCGGGGCTGCGATCGACGACGTCGAGGTCGTCGTACGCGAACGCGTCCTCGGGCAGGATGCCGGCGAGCTGGTACGAGATCGTCATGTCGTCGCGCCCGCCTGCCGGCCCGAAGTCGACGAGCGTGCCGCCGGTCGGCGCCAGATCGATCGGCGCGTCCAGCTCGTTGATGACCGCGGTGACGACGCCGTTCGACAGCGCCACGGCGCGCGTCGAGCCGTCGGCGAGCTCGAGCCGCATCGCCGCGGGCAGCTCGGCGTGCGCGCCGACGAAGAGGGCCTGCGCCTCGCACGTGAAGGTCAGGCCGTCGCACGGCCTCGTCGCCTCGCAGTCCCCGCCGAGGCAGCTCTTCCGGCTGCACGCGAGCTGAAGCGCGCTCGTGACCCCGACGAGCATCACCGCGACGGCCGCGACGAGCGGTCGGTGCACGACTTGATAGTATCGCGCCCATGCGCGCCTGGAGAGCTCACAGCTACGGTTCGTACAAGGACGTCCTCCAGCTCGAGGAGGTGCCGGCGCTCGAGCCGCCGCCGGGCGGGGTGGTGGTGAAGGTCGAGGCGGCCGCGCTCAACTTCCCCGACCTGCTCGCGATCGCCGGGCAGTACCAGGTGAAGGCGCCCTTGCCGTTCACGCCGGGCATCGAGGCGGCGGGCACGGTGGTGAAGGCGGGCGCGACCAGCAAGCACAAGGTCGGCGACCGCGTGATCGTGAGCGCGCTCTGGGGCGCGTTCGCCGAGGAGATCAGCGCGGCCGACGCGCAGTGCTTCGCGTGGCCCGAGGGCCTCACCGCCGCCGAGGCGGCGAGCTTCATCGTCACCTATCACACCGGGTACTTCGCGCTCGTCTACCGCGCGGCCCTGCGCGCCGGCGAGACCTTGCTCGTGCACGGCGGCGCCGGCGGCGTCGGCATCGCCGCGATCCAGCTCGGCAAGGCGCTCGGCGCGACGGTGATCGCGACCGCCGGCGCCGACGACAAGCTCGACATCTGCCGCGCGGCGGGCGCCGATCACGCGTTCAACTACCGGACGACCGACTGGGTCGCCGCGGTGAAGCAGGCGACCGGCGGCAAGGGCGCCGACGTCATCTACGACCCGGTCGGCGGTGACGTCTTCGACCAGAGCCTGAAGTGCATCGCGCTGGAGGGCCGTCTCCTCGTGATCGGCTTCGCGTCGGGCAAGATCCCCGAGGTCAAGCTGAACCGCGTGCTGCTCAAGAACATCTCGCTGGTCGGGCTGTTCTGGGGCGCGTACCAGCTGCACGACCCGGGCAAGGTGCGCGCGGCGCACGACGCGCTGTGCCAGCTCGTCGCCGACGGCAAGCTCCGCCCGCTCGTCTGGAAGGAGCTACCGCTCGCCGAGCTGCCCGCCGCGCTCGCCGCGCTCGAGGGGCGGCAGAGCCACGGCAAGATCGCCGTGGTGCCCTGAGGGAGGCCTCGGAGGGTGTGAGCGAATGGGGGCGGGCGGCCTGGCGGCCGCCCCTGCGCCGTTCAGGTGGTTGGTTGCGGGCTGCCGCCCGCTGAGCTGATGGGGCGCGGCCTACCCGGCGAGCGCGCTCAACGGGGCATGGAGCAGGTTGTAGGCCAGGGCCGCCCACAGGGTGACGCTCAGGACCTTGTCGGTGCCGCGAACCAGCAGCCGATCGAGCCCTCGTCGGCAACGAAGGTCGGCGTTCGTGGTCTCCGCCGTTGCTGCGCGTTGTCGGTAGAT
>JAIOII010001434.1 GCA_019912685.1 Kofleriaceae bacterium | reverse complement strand
GGCAGCGGCGCCGGCGCCCACGGCACGGACACGATCACGACGGCGGAATTCGCGGCGTGGAGCGGGCTCACGCCGTACGAGGTGACGTGCGGCATCTCCAAGCGCGTCCCGAGGGTGTACCGGTGACGGGAGTCCGGCCATGAGCGCCCCCGGCGAGCCGTCCTCCTCGGACCACGAGCCGCCGCATCGCGAGCACGCGGCGGTCTCGGCGGGCAAGGCCGTCGTCGACGGCGTGCGCGACGCGTTCGTCCCGGCGTTCAAGGTCGTCGAGCTCGTCGGCGACCACGTGATCCTCTTCGCGCGCGCGATGTCGTGGCTGCCGCGCCGCCCGTACCGCCCGAACAACTACCTCGAGGCGTGCGAGTACATCGGCTTCGGCAGCCTGGCGATCGTGCTCCTCGTCGGCGCGTTCACCGGCATGGTGATGTCGCTGCAGTCGGTCTACGCCTTCCGCCAGTTCCAGCTCGAGTCGTTCGCCGGCGGCACGACCGGCAAGGCGCTCGCCCTCGAGCTCGCGCCGGTGCTCACCGCGCTCATGATGGCAGGCCGCGCCGGCGCCGGCATCGCGACCGAGCTGGGCACGATGCGCATCTCCGAGCAGATCGACGCCCTCGAGTCGATGGCCGTGAACCCGGTGCAGTTCCTCGTCCTGCCGCGCCTCGTCGCCGGCATGCTCATGGCGCCGATCCTCACGCTCCTCTTCTTCGTCATCGGGATGACCGGCGCGTACTTCGTCGCCGTCGTCGGGGAGGGCGTCGACCACGGCCAGTTCGTCCTCCACACCCGCGACATCCTCGAGCCGATCGACATCATCCAGGGCCTCATCAAGAGCGTCGCGTTCGGGCTCCTGGTCATCCTGATCGGCTGCTTCCAGGGCTACCACGCGCACGGCGGCGGACGCGGGGTTGGCCTCGGCACGACGCGCGCCGTCGTGTACGGCTCGGTGATCGTGCTGATGTCGGACTACTTCCTGTCCCAGGTCCTCTTGCGGATCATCCCGCCGGAGGGGGCGTGACGCTGGACCACGACGGGACGCCGCTCGAGGAGCCGCACCCGCGGTGGCACGTGCGCGTGCGCGGGCTCGACAAGAGCTTCGGCACGAACCACGTCCTCGATCACATCGACTTCGACATCGAGCGCGGCAAGGTCAACGTGATCATCGGCGCGTCGGGCGCCGGCAAGAGTGTGCTCATCAAGCACTTCATGTGTCTCTTGCGCCCCGACTCGGGCAGCGTGTGGGTGGACGGCACCGACGTGTTCGCGCTGGCGCCCAAGCCGCTCGCGGAGTTCCGGCGCAAGTTCGGCCTCGTGTTCCAGTTCTCCGCGCTCTTCGACTCGCTCACGGTCGAGGAGAACTGTGCGTTCCCGCTCAAGGAGCACACCAGGAAGAACAAGGCGGAGATCAAGGAGATCGTCCGAGATCGCCTGAACGCGCTCGGCCTCGATGGAACCCAGCGAAAGTATCCGGGCGAGCTGTCGGGCGGTATGCGCAAGCGTGTGGGCTTGGCACGTGCGTTGGTCCTCGAACCTGAGATCCTGATGTTCGACGAGCCCACCACCGGCCTGGATCCCCTCGCCACCCGCAACGTCGACGAGATGATCCTGGCCGCGTGCGCGCGTTATAAGGTCACTTCCGTGGTCATCTCGCACGACATGGCGTCCGTGTTCCGCATCGCGGATCGGATCGCCATGATCCATGACCACCGGATCCTGGCGGCGGGGACGGTCGCGGAGATCCAGGCGAGCCGCGAGCCGTACCTCTTCGAGTTCATCCGCACGTCGGGCGTGGCGGCGGCGTTCGGCGGCCGCGTGGTTCCGGAAGCAGGTGCCCCGTGAAGTGGCTGTCGTCCGGGGTCAAGGTCGGCGTCCTCTTCGTCCTGCTCGTCGCGGGCGCCTACGCCGTCTTCACCGGGCTCGGCAGCGATCCGGCGGGCGACGACAGCATGGAGCTGTCGGCGCGCTTCAAGGACGCGTCGGGGCTGCCGATCGGCTCCAAGGTCGTCGTCGCCGGTCTGCCGGTCGGCAGCATCACCAGTCTTTCGATCGAGGGCCGCTACGCGCGCGTGAGGTTCCGCGTGCGCCGCGACATCCCGATGTGGTCGAACGCGATCGTCTTCAAGAAGGCGACGTCCTTGCTCGGCGACAACTACCTCGAGATCGATCCCGGGTCGGCGGACGCGCCCGACCCCGAGGGCGAGGCGGCGGTGCGGCTGAAGCACGGCGACCGGATCGTGCGGGTGGTCGAGGCGACGTCGCCCGATCAGCTCCTGCGGCGTATCGAGCAGAGCCTGCCCAACGTCGACGCCGTGCTCCTGTCGGTGAAGGACCTGTCCGAGGACATGCGCCGGGTGGTCAACGGCCCGATCGCTTCGGTCGCCAACCGGGTCGACGCGCTGGTGCAGAAGGAGGCCGACACGGTGAGCGGCATCCTCGCGAAGGCCGACCGCTCGATGGCGCGCATCGATCAGATCACCAAGGACATCCGCGCGATCACCGGCGACGCCGACGATCGCGTGAAGAAGATCCTCGACAACCTGGAGGCGGCGTCGGCCGAGGCCAAGGACCTGGTGGCGACGGCGAAGGAAGAGGTCGAGCTGACCGGCGACAAGCTGCGCGAGAAGCTCGACAAGGTGGACGAGGTGATCTCGAACACCGAGAGCATCACGCAGAAGATCGACGAGCCGGTCGGCACGCTGGGCAAGCTCGTCAACGACCCGGCGATCGCCGACAACGTCGAGGAGATCACCAGCGACGCGAAGGACTTCCTCGGCACGATCTTCACGCTGCAGACCTACGTCGGCCTGCGCAGCGAGATGAACATCGGGTCGGGCCTGGCCCGCCATTACATCTCGGTCGAGCTCCACACGCGCCCGGACAAGTACTACCTGATCGAGCTCGAGAAGGGCCCGCGCGGCGACTACCCCGACGTCACGCTCGAGTTCGATCCGACGGTCGATCCCAACGCGTGGGTGCGGAAGAGCGTCATCGAGGACAAGATCCGCTTCACGTTCCAGTTCGCCAAGCGCTTCGGCTGGCTGACCCTGCGCTACGGGTTGAAGGAGTCGACGGGCGGCGTCGGCGCCGACGCCGACGTGCGCTGGTGGGGGCGCGAGCTCCAGCTCTCGGCGGACGTGTTCGACGCGACGTTCGATCAGCTGCCGCGCGTGAAGCTCGCCGCGTCCTACGAGGTCTTCCGTCACGTGTACGTGCTCGGCGGCGTGGACGAGCTGCTCAACCCGCCCGACACGCTGCAGATCAACCTCGGCAACGACGACGTGCCGATCCAGTTCGAGGAGTTCCGCTTCGGTCGCGACTACTTCGCGGGCGCCATGATCCGGTTCAACGACAAGGATCTGGCGGCGCTCCTCGCCATCGGCGGCGGCGCGCTGGGCGCCATCGGCGACTGAGCGGAGATTTTTTCGTGGGCGTGTCGAGAAGCCCGGCGCGGCTCCGACGTAGCAGCGGAGGAACGCGATGAAATACATGATCCTGATGAACGCGAACGCCGAAGCCCTGAAGCATTTCGGGACGATGGGCGCCGCGGACTTCAAGCGCCACGTCGAGTTCATGCGCACGCTGAACGACCACCTGCAGAAACGGGGAGAGCTCCGCGTCGCCGAGGGCCTGACGGGGCCCGAAGACGCCCGGATCGTGCGGGCCCGCGAGGGCGGGGGCGCGCCCATCGTCACCGACGGGCCGTTCGCCGAGGGCAAGGAGTTCCTCGCCGGCTTCTGGATCGTCGACGTCGCTTCGCGCGAGCGCGCGATCGAGCTCGCGGCGTACATCTCGACCGCGCCCGGCAAGGACGGCGCGCCGATGAACTTCCCGGTCGAGCTGCGCCCGGTCGGCGAGGCGCCGCCGGTCTAGGCCCGGAGACGAGGCGATCGTGTCGACGATCGAGCGCGCGCTGCGCGAGCTGGCGCCGCAGGTGCTGGGCGCGCTCCTGCACCGCTTCCGCGACTTCGCGGCGGCGGAGGACGCCGTGCAGGAGGCGTTGCTGGCGGCGGCGCGGCAGTGGCCGGAGGAAGGGATGCCCGAGCATCCGCGCGGCTGGCTCATCCGCGCCGCATCGCGGCGGCTGACCGACGAGCTGCGTAGCCGGGAGGCGCGGCGGCGACGCGAGGACGTCGTCGTGGCCGAGCGCGAGGACCGCCACGAGCTCGACCCCGAGGGCCTGGTCGAGAGCGACGACACGCTGGTGCTCCTGTTCATGTGCTGCCATCCGTCGCTCACGCTGCCGTCGGCGATCGCGCTCACGCTGCGCGCGGTCGGCGGGTTGACGACGGCGGAGATCGCGGCGGCGTTCCTCGTGCCCGAGGCGACGATGGCGCAGCGGATCAGCCGGGCCAAGGCGACGGTGAAGGCGTCGGGCGCCGGCTTCGCGCTGCCGAGCGTGGAGGAGTGGCCGGAGCGGCTGCGCGCCGTGCTGCACGTCCTGTACCTCGTCTTCAACGAGGGCTACACCGCGCAGCGCGTCGACCTCGCGCGCGAGGGCATCCGGCTGGCGCGCGCGATGCACGCGCTGCGGCCGGAGGACGCCGAGATCGCCGGCCTCCTGGCGCTGATGCTGTTGACCGACGCGCGGCGCGACGCGCGCACGGGGGAGGGCGGCGAGCTGGTCACGCTCGACGACCAGGATCGCGCGCGCTGGGATCACGCGATGATCGCGGAGGGGACGGCGCTCGTGACGGCCGCGATGGGGAAGGGCGCGATCGGGCCGTACCAGCTCCAGGCCGCGATCGCGGCGCTGCACGACGAGGCGCGCTCCGTCGAGGAGACCGACTGGCCGCAGATCCTGGCGCTCTACACCCTCCTGGCGCGCATGGCCGACAACCCGATGGTGACGCTCAACCGCGACGGCGCGGTTGAGCGTCACCATCGGGTTGTCGGCCATGCGCGCCAGGAG
>JAIOII010001433.1 GCA_019912685.1 Kofleriaceae bacterium | reverse complement strand
GGCTCACCTTGCCCTCGGCGCCGACCACGCCGAGCGCGCCGGACGCCTCGCCGACGATCGCGACCTTGTCGAGCACGCGCAGGCCGAGCGCCGCGCCGTAGGTGAGCTCGCTGCCCTGCTCGAGCAGGAGGAACTGCGTCGCCTGCCGCGCCAGGAAGCCGCCGTTCACGGCGAGCGTCACGCGCCGCCCGCTGCGGACGCCGAGGAGCCCTTGCACGTGCGCGGTCGGCAGATCGGTGCCGGCGAACTGGCCGTCCTTCGCCGTCGGCGCGGTGACGTCGAGCGCGCCGGCGAAGCCGACCGTGCCCTTCACCAGCTGCGCCTTGGCGCGCACGGCGACGTCGCCGAGCGAGAAGCCGTCGGCGCCCTCGACGCCGAACGGATCGCCCATCATGCGGGCCTGGCCCGTCTGCTGGTACATCGGCAGGCGCGCCGACAGCTCCAGCTTGTCGGTGATCGCGTAGCCGAAGCCGAACACGAACGCGTTGCGCTGCTCGATGAGCGCGAGCTCGTGCTCGACCATCGCCGAGTCCGTCCAGCGCGCGACCATCGGGTTGCTCTCGTACTGCCCGGTGAACGACAGCGCCCACGCGCCCTTGCCGGCGATGTCCGGCGTGTCGACGTCGAACAGCCCCGGCTCCGTCGCCGTCGTGGTCGGCGCCGAGCCGAGGTCGATGTTGCGCGACACGTCGGCCCTCACGCCCAGCGGCACGACGAGCAGGATCATCACGATCCCGTTCGTCCTGAGCGAGCGCGAGCGAACGCGAGCGCGAGTCGAAGGACGCATGGCTCCTCCGAGCAGCAGGAGCAACAACGCCGCCGCGGCGCCGCCCGCCGCGCCACCACCGCCGCTGTCGCAGCCGCCGCCCTCGACGTCCACCCGCACGATCTCGAGCGGGATCGTGAACGACGCGTGCGCGTCGGGATCCCCGTCGAGGTGCACCTCCACCACGACATCGACCGTCCCCGGCGCCGTGCCGATGAGCTCGACGTCGAGGGTGCGCGTCTGCGAGGCGGCGAGCGTGCCGTCGTCACCGACGAGCGTCGCCGTGACGTTGCCGGTGTTGGGCACCGCGGTCACCTCGGCCGAGAACGGCTCGGCGCTGCTCATGTTCACGAGCACCAGCCCTTCGGCGACGAGGTCGGTCAGCCGCACGGGCGCGCCCTGCGCGATGGTCGCCGCCGGCACCAGGTTCGGGGTGACGCCGACCGGACGCTCGATGCCGTCGCCCGACATCTGCACGACCGCCATGGCGTTGCCGTTGTCGTTGTTCATGAGCGTGACCGTGCCGGTGAACTGCCCGTACGCCGTCGGACGGAACGCGACCGGGACCTCCATGCACGTCGGCGACGCGGCCGAGCCGCCGCCCACCTGCAGCGCCGCGGTCGACATCAGCTCGAACGCGTCGTCCGGGTCGTCGATCATCGTCACGTCGAGCAGCGCGCCGCCGGTGTTGCAGACGCGCACCGCGCACGGCTCGTCCATGGCGACGCCGCACGTGCTCGTCGGCACCTGCGCGTCGGTCGGGTTGCGGTACGTCGGCGGGAAGACGACGTCCGGCACCAGGATGTGGCGGTCGGTGCCGAAGCCGCGCACCGTCACCTGGATGTTCGGCGGCTGCGCCGCGCCACCGGCGAAGAGCCCGTCGGTCGCGATCGTGAAGGTCTGCGTCTCCGGGTTGGACGGATCGCGCTCGGTCGTCGGGTCGTACGAGATCGTGATGCTGCCGGCCTGGGCGGGATCGAGCGTCAGGTCGGGGAAGTTGGTCCGCGAGAAGACCCCGGTGAGGGCGCCCACCGAGGTGATGTCCATGCGGCCGCTGCCGCTGTTCGTCAGCTGCAGCTGCATCGTCGCCGGGCCGGCGTCGACGTCGACGCCGCCGAAGTCGACGACCATGCCGGGCGACAGCGACACCGCGGGGCCGACGCTCGTGTAGCTGACCGGCACGTCGATGGTCTGGCCCATGCCGGCGGGCAGGTCCGTGGTGAGCCGCAGCGTGCCCTGGCGCAGCCCGAGCATCGTGTCGGTCGGGACCGCGTTGAGGCTGAACGTGCGGTTGGTCATGCCGGCGAGGTTGCCCGCCGTGAAGCCGGTGATCGTGAACTCGCCGGCGCCGGTCAGCATGGTCGCGCTCATGACGTTGATCGTCGCGGTGCCCAGGTTCTGGACCGTCATGATCTGGGTGGCGGTGCCGTCCCAGTTGACGTCGCCGAGGTTCGCCGGGTTCGGGTTCATCACCATGTCGGCGAGCTGTCCGTCGCCGGTCAGGTTGACGACCGGATCGTTCCAGTTGGAGTCGACCGTCAACGTCGTCGTGCCGTGCGCCTCGAGCGTCGGCGCGAACACCACCGTGAACGTCGTGGTGCCGTTGTTGGCGGCGACCATCGTGCCGGCGGTGAAGCCGGTGACCGAGAAGCCCTCCGTCATCGACCCGAGGTTCACGGCGGCGACGGTGACCGGGACGTTGCCCTGGTTGGTGAGGGTCACGGTCGTCGTCCGCATCGTGTTGAGCCGCACCGGCCCGAAGTTGATCGTGCCGCCGGACACGGCGACCGGGCTGGCGGTGACGACGAGGCGGCCTTCGATCGACGTGCAGCTGAGCGCGATGTCGACCGAGGTGTCGTTCTCGCTGTTGTTGATGATCTGGATCGTGCCGGTCTTGGGACCCTGGGTCTCGGGATCACACGTGACCGTCCAGCTCTGCGTCTCCGTCGGCCCGAGCGTCGCCGTGGCCGGCGCGGTGATGTTGAAGTCACCCGGGTTCGTGTTGATGACGTTCGAGATCATCAGGTCCATCGTGCCGTTGTTGCGCACGGTGATCGTCTGCCCCGTCGACGTCGTGTTGTTGGTGACGTTGCCGAACGCGAGCGCGCCGCCCGTCGTCGGCGGCGTCGCCGGCGTGGGCGCGTCGAGCACGATGAGCGGCTGGACGCCGGTGCCGCTCACGGCTACCGTATCCATCGCATTGGCCGGATCGTTCCCGGTCACCGTGATCATGTCGCTCTTGGGTCCCGGCGTGGTCGGGCGGAAGACGACGCTCACCGTTGCCGACGCTCCCGCCGCGAGCGTGCCGGTGCAGGTCGGGTTGCACTGGGTTGCGCCGATCGACATGAGGAAGTGCGCGGCCGGCCGGGTCACGCTGTAGTCGAGCGGCGCCACGCTGGCTCCTGCCGCGTTCGAGATCTGGAACGTCATCGCGCCGCTGCTGGTGTTGATGCGCTGGTTGCCAAACGTCAACGACGAGGGCGCCGTGGTCATGGTCGGCACCGTGCCCGTGCAGTTGAGCGTGACCGTCTGCCCACCCGGTGGGCTGGGATCGTCGCTCTCGATGAGCAGCGTCGCCGTCTTGGGACCGGAAGTCGTAGGATCGCAACGTAGCGGGATCGAGGCCGTCCCATTCCCAGCGGCGGCGGTCACCGTGCGCGTGCACGACTGACCGCTCGTGCATGGCGCCGTTCCGAAGGCGAACGAGAACTCCGTGCTGCCGGTGATCGTCATCGTCGTCGTGTTCAGGCTCATGTTGCCCGCGTTCGTGATCGTCAGGTTCTGCACCGAGCCGCCGACCTGCGAGACCGGGACGTTCCCGAAGTTGAACGGCGAGCTGACGACGAGATCGGACTCACCGCCGGTGCCCATGACCGAGACGTTGGTCGTCCCCTCGTTGGGGTCGTTCGCCATGATCTGGACGTTCCCGCTTCTCATCAGCGCTGCGGTCGGCGCGAAGGTGACCGTCACCGTCGCCATCCCGTTGATCGGGATCGTGGTCGAGCACCCGGGATTGCAGGTGATGCTCACGTCCGCGATCGCCTCGCTGACGTCAATCGTGAGCGGTGCCGTCGCACCAGCGGCGGCGGCGTTGGTGATCGTGATCATCTGGGTCGGCGCATTGCCGATCCGCACGAGACCGAAGTTGATCGACGTCGGCGATACGGCGATCTCGCCGCTCTGACCGGTGCACTCGAGCGTGGCGGTCTTGGGGCTGGCGGGGTCGTTGCTGTTGACGGTGAGCGTCGCGGTGCGGAGGCCGCGATCGAGTGGCGCGCAGCGAATGACGAAGCCCGAACTGCCGCCATTCGCGGCAATCATGTCGGGATCGGGGTTGCACGTCGTGCCCGTGCACATGTGATCCGTGAACGCGAACTCGGAGGCGTGCGTGCCCGTGATCGTCATCGACGAGATCGTCAGGCCGAGCTTGCCGCTGTTCCCGATCGTCATCGTGTTGGTCACCGAGCTTCCGACCGCAACCGTTCCGACGTTCAGCGTGGCTGCGCTGAACGTTTGCGTCGCCTCGATACCTTCACCGCTGATGTTGTAGGTGTGCGGGTTCGGCTCGGAGGGCGCGTCGTTGTTCAGCGTGATGCGGATCTGGTCGTTCTTGACTCCGTTGCTGGTCGGGTTGAAGGTGACCGCCAACGTCCCAGTTCCGCCGCCGCCCGCGATCGGTAGTCCGGAGATCGCGCCAAGCGAGAAGTGCGTCCCGACCTGGAGCGAGGTCGTGATGTTCGACATCGCGATCGGCTCGTCGCCGTTGTTGGTCAGCGTGAGCAACAGCATCTCGCCCGTGCCCGCGTCCCAGTCCTGGTCGGCGAAGGAAAGCGACGCGGGCGACAGCGCGAGGACCGGCGCGATGCCGTCGCCGGTCATGTCGAAGGTCTCGTCCGCGCCAGGCTCGTTGTCGAGGATCGTGACGCTGCACGTGTCGCCCGTGCGGTCCACGGGGTCGTAGGAGACGTTGATGACCAGGGTCTCGGTGTTGGCGAGGATCGCAGGGTTCGCACCCGAGACCGGCATGCCACCAAACGTCGCCGAGGCCGTGAACTCGCCGCAGCCGGCCCCCATCGAGAATCCACTCACCTCCGTCGTGGTGCCGGCGTTGGTGATCGTGACGGTGTCGGTGGCCGCGGCCCCCGAGATGGACACGTTGCCGAACGCCACCTCAGCGGAAGCGGGGTCGGTGACGCTGATGGTCCCGCCCCACGCAGTTCCCGCGGCGACGCCACACAGCACGAGCGATACAACGAGGCTCTGCAAGCGCATCTTGTCTCCCCAGAGCGCGCCGGCAGCCGGGCGCTCGCTAGGCGAAAATTGTACAGCCAAGACGCTCCCGGCCGGAAGCGTTTCCGGGCCCTCGCGCCCCTCCAAACCCGCGTCACGCGCGGGGTTTCGGGTACGTCACGGGCAGCCGCGCCGCCCGCGCCGGGTGGGCTACTTCTTCACCTTCGCGTCGGCCTCGTCGAACTCGCCGATGTCGAGGCGCGAGCCGGCCTTTGCCGCCGGATCGTAGGTGACCTTGGCGTTGCCCTCGTCCTGGTACTCGCTGACGGTGTTGACCGGCGAGTGCATCCAGATGCTCGGCTTGTCGACGTCCTTGTCCTGCGTGACGACGTCCTCGGCGAACGTCGCGCAGTTGTTGCCCGTGAGCGTGTAGGGGGCGCGCTTCTTGTCGTATTCCTTGTACTCGGGGTTGGATTCCTTGAGCTTCTTCTGCGCGTAGGCTTCCATCACCTCGTAGTTCACGTTCTGGAAGTACGCCGCGTCGATGCGGCCCTTCTTGCCGGAGTTCGACGAGATCGAGGCGAGCACCTTCTCGAGCGATGCCGGCGTCGCCTTGCCGTCCTCGCCGATGACGACGTTCGGGACGCTCACCTTGCGCACCCGGCCCTTGGTGCCGTCGGTCGTCTTGTAGCGGCCGTACTCGTAGTAGCGCGTGAGGCCCTTCTTGTTGATGAGGAGCACGCCCGCGTGACCGAGGCCGCCGACCTCGCCGAGCGGCGACTCCGTGTCGATCTTGAAGTCCGGAAACGAGATGAGGAGCGCCTCGGCGCTGTCGTCCTCGGGCGGCTTGGCGTCGGCGGCGGGGTCATCCTTCTTCTGGACGACGCCCGCGTAGCCGAAGTCGAACGCGTCGGCTGCGCGCGGCGCCGGCGACATCATGAGGACCGGCGGCGCCGCGCCGCTCACCTTGCGCTGCACCGGCAGCGCGTCCGTCAGTGCCGCCTTGCCCGCCGCCGTCCGTTCGTGATCGTGCCCGTCGCGGGCGTGGTCTTCGGGGGAGCGCGCGGTCCTCATCGCGACTCATTGTACGCGTCGCCGCGCCGGAACCTTCCTCTACGCCAGGAGCCAGTGTGGTTCCGTGCTCCACCCCAGAAAGACTCTGGCCTCCGGCTCCGTGCGCGCGCCCGGCGTGACGCCGGTCGCGGCGAGGCACAGGCCGGCGTACGCGGGAGCGAAGCGCGCGCGGAACGGCGCCGGCAACTCGCGCATCCGCTCGCCGGTCCAGCGGATGAAGTCGTCGCGCGTCGCCGCCGGCATGATCGACGCGAAGAAGATCATCTGCCGCCAGGCGTACGCGGCGTGCTTCACCGCGCGGAGCTGGTGCACGCGGCGCGGCGGCATGACCTGGAGCGAGCGCACGACGAAGTCCCAGCAGCGGCGCGCGAGCGCGGGCAGCCTCGCCGCGACCTTCGGCGAGAGCCCGAGGCCGCCGACCAGCACGGCGAGGTTGTGCGTGGTCAGGATCTGCGCCTGCTCGAGGATCGTCCCGTTGTGCGCCGGGGTGCCGAACGGCGAGCTCGCGCCCGCGCGCGCCAGGCACAGGCTCGTGAAGCCGGGCGAGATGCGCGTGCCCCACCGCGACGACGCGACGTCGTCGAGCGCGGCGAGCCGCGCCACCGGCAGGTCGTAGTACGTCGCGTACAGCGTGCCGGCGAGGAAGCGCGCCGCCCGCTGCGCCGCGCGCAGGCACCTCTCGCTCAGCTCGCCCATGAAGTTGTCGGCCGCGATCTCGTCGACGATCGGCAGCGGCGCGCCGGCGCGCTCGGCG
>JAIOII010001432.1 GCA_019912685.1 Kofleriaceae bacterium | reverse complement strand
CGGCGAGGCCGGCGCAGGCGAGGAGCGCGAGGGGCGGTCCCGTCCGCACTAGCGCACCTCCACGGACCAGGTCTGGCGCTGGAGGCAGGCGTCCTGGTCGATGCTGCAGGTCGCGACGTCCTCGGCGCACTGGATCGCGCGGCCGACGCGGTCGTCGATCTCGACGCGCAGGTCGAGGCGATCGCCGGGGTCGTAGTGCGCGGGGTCGAGCTCGACGCCGCCGACGTCGGTGTCGACGAGCGTGAACGAGGTCGCGCCGGGCGTGCGCAGGTACCAGCGCAGCTCGGCGGCTCCGAGGTAGGGATCGCCGGGCGGCGGCGCGGGGTAGAGGTCGAGGTCGTCCTCGACGACGGAGACGGCGATGCGGCGCGGGGTGTCGAGCACGAGGAACGAACCCGCGGGCGCCGGCGCCGGATCGAGCGCGCCGAGGCACGGCGGCTGGTCGGGGACGACGAGGATCGGCTCGTCGTAGACGTTCACGTCGATGCCGTCGGAGACGGTGACCCGCACCATCCACTCGCCGTCGACGTCGGGCAGGAGCAAGCGCTCCTCGCCGCCGGTCGCCGGATCGGGGAGCACGTCGAAGCGGCGGTCGGCGGGCACCGAGTTGCGCGCCGGGAAGAGCTCCCAGGTGAGCGAGACGTCGTCGCCGTCGGCGTCCATGCCGCGCGCGCTGACGACGATCGGCACGTCGGGCGGGAAGGCGCCGTCGATCTCGCGGCCGCGACGCTGGACGATCGCGGTCGGCGCGTTGTTGACGACGTCGAGCTCGAGGCGCGGCCTGGCCAGCGCCTCGGCGCCGTAGACGTCCTCGACGGCGAGCGTGACGACGACGCGCGTGGTCGGCAGCGCCTCGACCAGCGGCGGGACGATCACGTCGAAGATCGGATCGAAGCCCGTCTCCTCGGCGGCGCAGACGTCGTCCCCGTTGCAGGCCTCGAAGCGCCAGCTCTGCGACGTCGGATCCCGGTCGGGGTCGTCGATGACCGCGCGGAACGAGAGGGTGCCGCCGCGGGTCGGGACGCCGGTGCCGACGCGCTGGATCTCGGCGCTCGGACGCTCGTTGATGACCTCGCCGTAGAAGCAGCCGGGCGCGCCGGTGACGAGCGTCGCGAGCGTCGCGAGCATGTGGCCGGCCGGGCGCAGCACGGAGCGATCGTGATGCAACGCCCTTGCCACGCGCAAGTGGTGAATCCCTCAGGTGGTCGGGCGCGTGACCGCCGGCACCGCTCCCGGCACCGGCGGCGGATCGCGACAGGGGTGTCCGGGTTCGCGTCAGCGGTAGCAGTCGAGCGGCGGCTTGTCGCGGAGGGTGCAGCGCTCGACCCGGGGCACGTTGACGTACACCGGGCTGCGCGGCTTGCCGCCGGAGAGCACCTCGATGCGGTACCGGCCCGGCTTGAGCTCGGTGCGCTCGCCGCGGGCGACGGTGTCCTTGCCGTTGATGCGGATCCCGTCGCCGACCTCGACCAGGACGTCGACGGGTGAGAGGAGGTTGCCGTCGACGCGTCGGGCCTGGCCGGGCTTCACGTCGACGGTGCCGGTCCAGGTCTCGAGGCCGGGCCCCTGGCTGCAGCGCGCGCGGTGCCGACCGGCGTCGAGCGAGATCGTGAGCTCGCGATCGGCGCGGCCGCGGGGGACATCGTCGACGACGAGCTCGCACCAGGTGTCGAAGACGAAGGTCACGCGCGCGGGCGCCGGCGCGGCGTCGACGGGAGGAGCGTCGGGAGCGGCGGCGTCGACGGGGACGCCCGCGTCGATCGGCGGGACGATCATCGCGGCGGCGTCGACGGCGAGGCGCGGGCCGGCGTCGCGGAGGCGGACGATGGCGGCGCCGGCATCCACGATCCGGGCTCGCGGATCCGCGGACGCATCCGCCGACGGAGACGCATCCGCAGACGCAGACGCAGACGCAGACGCATCGGCGAACGCAGCCGCATCCACCGCCGCGACCGCGGCCACGCCCGTCGACGCCGCCGCGATGATCGTCCCGCCGAT
>JAIOII010001431.1 GCA_019912685.1 Kofleriaceae bacterium | reverse complement strand
CTCGCCCTCGACGAGCGGCGCGGCGAGGACGCCGGCGCCGGTGAGCTGGAGGAAACGTCGCCGACTGGTGCGCGTGCGCATCGACGGACATCGTAGGGTCGCCCGTGCCGCGCGGCATGCGACAAAGCAGCCGCCGTGACGATTTCACCGCGGTCGCGCAGATCTTGCCGGACCCGGACGCGGACCGTCAGAACAGGAAGTCCGTCGTCAGGAACGACGACAGGCGGCGCGTCACGATCTCGCCGACGAGGTCCTGGTTCGGCTCGGTCGCCGTCGTGGCGACGACGGTGCGGATCGAGAAGGCGCGGAGCGCGTCGGAGACCGACAGCGTGCCCTCGGCCGAGTCCTTGCGGCCGGTGAACGGCCAGACGTCGGGGCCGCGGCGGCACTGGGTGTTGACGTTGATGCGGCAGACCGAGTTGACGAGGGCGTCGACCAGCTGCGCCAGCTGGCGCGGGTCGGTGCCGAAGAGCGCGATCTGCTGGCCGTACGGCGACGTGCGCATGAAGTGATCGATCTCGTCGAGCTCGCGGAACGTGGTCACGGGGACGACCGGGCCGAACTGCTCCTCCTTGTAGAGGCGCGCGGCGGGCGCGACGGGGAAGACGACGGCGGGGCGGAAGAACGTGCCGTGCGCCGTGCCACCGGCCCGAGACCCGACGACCTTGGCCCCGTGCGCGACGGCGTCGTCGACGAGGCCGCGCATGTACGCGGGCCGACCCGGCTCGGGGAGCGGCGTGAGCGTCACCTTCTCCCACGGCATCCCGGCCGGCAGCGCGTCGACGGCCTTCGCGAGGCGCGCCACGAAGTCGTCGGCGATGTCGGCGTGCGCGAAGACGAGCTTGATCGCCGTGCAGCGCTGGCCGTTGAACGACAGCGCGCCCGAGACGCACTCCTTCACCGCCTGATCGAGATCCGCCGACGGCAGGATGACCGCGGGGTTCTTCGACTCGAGGCCGGTGATCGAGCGCATGCGGTTGAGGCGCGGGTGCTGGCGCTTGAGGAGGTTGGCGACGCGCGAGCTGCCGATGAAGGCGAGGCAGTCGATGTCGCCGCTCTCCATGATCGGGCCGATCACCGCCGGGCCGTCGGCCTGGAAGATGTTGACCGCGCCGGCCGGGAACGCGTCGCGGAAGGCGGCGAGGAGCGGCAGGATCACGAGCTGGCCGAAGCGCGGCAGCTTGGACACGATCGTGTTGCCCATGACGAGGGCGGGGATGAGCGTCGTGAACGTCTCGTTCAGCGGGTAGTTGAACGGGCCCATGCAGAGGACGACGCCGAGCGGCGACCGCCGGATCTGGCCGACGAACCCGCCGGTGACCGAGAAGCGCGCGGCGGTGCGATCGAGCTCCTTGAGCGCCTCGATCGTGTCCTGGATGTAGACGACGGTGCGATCGACCTCGGTCTCGCTGTCGGCGCGCGACTTGCCGATCTCCCACATCAGGAGGCGGACGAGGTCCTCGCGGACCGCCCGCATCCCGGTGACGAACGTGGTCATGCGCTCGATGCGCTCGCCGACGCGCATCGTCGGCCAGGCGCCGCGGCCCTGGCTCCACGCCGCCTTCGCCGCCGCCAGCGCCTCGAGGCCGGCGGCGCGATCGATCATCGCGATGCGGCCGAGCTCGACGGGCTCGGGCTCGGCGACGCCGGGGCGCATCACGCACACCGGCGAGCGCACGGGGGCGGTCTCGCCCTCCCACGTGCGGATCTCGCCGTCGCACAGCCACTGGCGATCCCAGCGCGTCACGTCGATGCGCGCCGCCTCCGGGATCTCGTCCGCCATCGGGAAGGTGAACGGGTTCATCGCGAGCGCTCCTTGGCGAGGATGGGGACGAGCAGGGCACCGAGCACGGCGCCGGCGACGACGGCGCCGCCGTGGCCGAAGCCGAGGTGGTACGCGTCCGTGATCGGACAGTGCAGGTGCAAGAGGAAGCCGCCGGCGGCGCGCTGCCCGTCGGCGCGCGCGCGCACGAGCAGCGCGCCGGCGACGTTGGCACCCCAGGTCAGCAAGCCGGCCAGGAGTGGGTCGACCACTCCGCGGGCGCTCAGCAGCCCGGCCACCACCACGAAGGTGTCGGCCGGAATCGGAGGGATCAGGTTCTCGACGGCGGCCCCGACGGCGAGAAGGAGGTGGACCGCCCATCCCGGCAGCGCCGCCAACAGGCCGAGCCCCTCGGCCAG
>JAIOII010001430.1 GCA_019912685.1 Kofleriaceae bacterium | reverse complement strand
GCCCGAGCGCCGCCGCGCGCGGCCTGGTCGCGCCGGCCGCCGCGTGCGATCAGCGCTCGCTGGTCCGCACCGCGAGCGCGTGCATCGACAGCACCGAGATGCCGCTCGAGGTCCAGATCGTGAAGGGGCCGTCGGCGGGAGACGCCCAGGGACAGCTCACCGTGGTCGGCTATCGCTTCGAGCGGGGCCGCCTGACCCTCTCCATCGCGGGCGCGCTCCTGACCGCCCAGCTCTCGCCGCAGGGCGTGGCGAGCAAGGTCGAGGTCACCGTCGACGGCCGCGCCCGCGACGCCGCGATGGTGCGCCTCGCGGCCCAGAATCCTGGCTAGACTACGGCACCAAACGTGTCCCGAGAGCGGCCGTCGTGTAGTCGGAGAGGACCTGAGCCGTACCCTCGATTGCTAGTTCGCTGTTGTGCACGTGTAGTCTCGTCCAGCCGCCTGAACCGCCGCCGCCACCGCCGTCATCAACGGATGACTGCCCGCTGCCACCCGCTGTGGATCCGCCGGATGGCGCGGCCCCGTTACCTCCGCGCGCCTGCCCTGTGACGAAGCCCCCAGCCGCGGGCGCGGCAGTTGTCCCCCCGCGCTGGCCCTCCCATCCCGCCTCGCCACGACCTGCAGCCGCTCCGCCTCCACCTTTCGTCGAAAGCACGGCATTGCCCCGAAGTTCGACCAGGGGCGCCTCGAGAAGAATCGCGCCGCCCGCTCCTCCCCCCGGCCCGCCAATCGGCGTCGTAGGGACGTCTCCGACAAATCCGGCTTCCCCTCCGCCTCCTCCACTCGCATCAATCGCGCCGAATCCGCGGATGCTGATACGAGTGCGACTTGAGATCTGAAGCGCTCCACCGCCGTAACCTCCAATCGCTGTGATCGATCCCTCGGTGACATCACCGCCGGCACACCCCCCCCGCAACGGAGTGAGATCTTGATCTGGTGAGGCACTGCCGCCTGTTCCCCCTGCACTACCATTGCCTGCGGCACCGCCCGGTGCTCCGGAACTAGCATTCCCGCCGCCACCAGCGCCAGGTGTAGGACCTGCGGAAGAAGAAACCGGTGGCGCTGGGCATGCGCTCGTGCCGCTCCCCGCAAAGACCGACACCAAGCCGTCGATTTCGACCGGACCATCAACAACAATGATGACTGGATCTGCGCCACTGATCCGCAGGGTGGCACCCGCCGAGACATGAAGACTTCGAAACATGTGCACCAACGTGCCGTCCGGAAGTCTGGCGAATGCAACAGCCTGAGGAGCGCCTTCAATCGCGATTTGGCCATCGCCAAAGATTGTCGAGCTACCGGTAAACGTTACTGAGATCGAGTCGCTCCTCGTCGCCGCCATATCGAGATACTCTGCGACTCCATTGCTCGGGTTGAGGTCGAGGCACCTCTCCGCGTTCTTCGCGCAACCCAATGGGCATTCCATTTCACGTACGACGGTGCCGCTGCTCGAACACTCGACATAGCGATTCTGCTCGTCCTCGCAAGTGATCGAGTTCGGCGTACAAGCCAACGCACCATCGTCAGTCGCATCGACGACCGCGGAATCGACGGCCGAATCGATCGGCGCTGCGTCGGTCTCGATGGGCGGAAGCTCCGGAAACCGGCAGGCTGACGAAAGCGCTAGTGCTGCGACGAGCGTGTGCCGCATGCGCGAAGCATCCACGCCCTGAACTCGCCTGGCAATGGATCGATGTGATCTTCCTCTCGGCGGAACCGCGGAACATCGAGGTCCGCCCGAAATTGGGCTAGATTCCGCCGCGTCCGGGAGGAGCCATGTCCATTCGTCCGTCCGCTCTTACCACCGTCCTCGGCACCGCCGCGATGCTCGCCGCGCTCGCCGCTCCCGCCGCCGCCGACACCATCATCGCCGGCGGCAACATCATCAACCAGACTTGGACGACGGCGGGGAGTCCGTATCGCATCAACGGCGACATCGGCGTGCCCGCCGGATCGTTCCTCGAGATCCAAGCCGGCGTCGTCGTCGAGTTCGCGACGACGGATGGGCAAGGCTCGGGGCTGGATATGGCGGAGGTCGAGCTGACGGTTGCGGGCTCGTTGCGCGTGATGGGCACGACGGGCGCGCCGGTCACGTTCCGGGGAACGGGGACCGGCGCCGGTGCCTGGTACGGCATCGTCGTCGAGAACGGAGCAACCGAGGCGACGTTCACGAACGCCGTCATCGAGGAGACGCAGTACGGCGTCACCACGTCGGCAGCGGGCACCGTGACAATGCTCGCCAACACGATCATCCACACCTGCTCGCAGTACGGCCTGTTCGTCCGCGGTGGCTCACCGGCGCCCTCGAATCTCACCGTCTACGGGTGCGGCAGCGGCGTGTACGTCGAGCCGGCCGCGAGCCTCTCGTTGAGCGGCGCGATCATCCGCAGCAACTCGACCTACGGCGTGTACGTGGGCCACTCGGCGCTGACGACGGCCGACTCACTCATCACGGGCTCGACGATCTACGGCAACAGCTACACGGGGATCTGGCACAACAGCGCCGGCGGCGCGCGGGCGCTGCGCGTGCGCGACAGCATCGTCACCGACAACTCGTCGTACGGCATCTACAAGAGCGGATCCGGCAGCGCGCTCGAAGTCAGCCACTGCGACGTGTGGGGGAACTCGAGCAGCGCCTCCAACAACATCGCGGGCAACTCGGCGACGCTGAGCGCGATCTCGTCGGCCAACCCGCTCTACGTTTCCGCACCGACGAACCTCAGGATCACCAGCAACTCGCCGGCGAGGTTCGCCGCGATGGCCGGCGGAGACCTGGGCGCACTCCCCTTTGCCGGTGATGCGACCGTGGGGTTGGTCGGCACGCTCTGGAACAACACGTCCTTGCCCCTCTCGGGTTCGCCATACGCGGTCCCCGGCGATCTGACGGTGGGCCCCGGCGTCACGCTCACGATCGAGCCCGGCGTGATCGTGCGCTTCGCCACCAGCGACGCGATGCGGTCGGGCGATGACCTCGGCGAGGTCGAGCTTCGCGTCGCCGGGACGCTCGTCGCCGAGGGCACGTCCACGCTGCCGATCCTCCTCGAATCGAGCGCCACGAGCGCAGGCGCATGGTGGGGTGTGCGCATGATCGGCGGTTCGCCGTCGGCCTTCGAACACGTCACGATCGCGGAGGCGCAATACGGCTGGTGGCAGGACATGGCGGCGTCGCACTCGCTCCAGCGCACGACGGTGCACACCTGCTCGCAGTACGGCGTCTACGTCCGGGTCGGCACGCTGACGTCCGACGCGCTCACGGTGTACGGCTGCGGCAGCGGCGTCTACGTCGACACGACCGCGAACGCAACCCTGAGCCACGCGGTCGTCCGCAACAACTCGACGTACGGCATCTACGTCGGGCACTCGACGATGACGACCGCCGACACGCTCGTCACGAGCTCGACGATCTACGGCAACAGCTACACCGGGATCTGGCACAACAGCGCCGGCGGGAGCCGTGCGCTACGCGTGCGTGACAGCATCGTCACCGACAACTCGTCGTACGGCATCTACAAGAGCGGCTCGGCGTCGACCCTGGAGATCGGTCACACCAACGCATGGGGAAACTCGTCGAGCGCGTCGAACAACATCGCCGGCAGCTCGGCGACGCTCAGCAACGTCAGCTCGGCCAACCCGCTGTACGTGTCCCCTCCGACGAACCTGCGGATCACGGGCAACTCACCGGCGCGCTTCGCCGCGATGGCGGGGGGCGACATCGGCGCGCTGCCGTACACCGGCGATCCGACGGTAGGCCTCGTGGGCACGCTGTGGAGCACCACCACCCTGGCGCTCACCGGATCCCCGTTCACCGTGCCCGGTGACCTGACCGTGGCGCCGGGTGTCACCGTCACGATCGAGCCGGGCGTCGTGATCCGCTTCGCCACCAGCGACACGATGCGGTCAGGGGATGATCTCGGCGAGGTCGAGCTCCGCGTCGCCGGCACGCTCGTGGCGCCGGGCACCGCCTCGATGCCCATCCTGCTCGAATCGAGCTCGACCAGCGCGGGCGCGTGGTGGGGCGTGCGTCTCCTCGGCGGCACCGCGTCGACGCTGGACCGCGTCACGATCGCCGAGGCGCAGTACGGCCTCTGGCAGGACGCCGCGGCGAGCCACGTCGTGCGCCGCACCACCGTGCACACCTGCTCGCAGTACGGCGTCTACAACCGGGTCGGCACGCTCACCGCCGATGCGCTCACCGTGTACGGCTGCGGCAGCGGCGTCTATGTCGAAACCACGGCGAACGCGACGCTGACCAACGTCGTCGTTCGCAGCAACTCGACGTACGGGATCTACGTCGGTCACGCGGCGGCCACGACGGCCGACACGACGATCACGAACGCCACGGTGTACGGCAACAGCTACACGGGCATCTGGCACAACAGCGCCGGCGGTACGCGCGCCTTGCGCGTGCGCAACAGCGTCGTCACGGGCAACAGCTCGTACGGCATCTACAAGAGCGGGTCGGCGTCGACGCTCGAGGTGACGTACAGCGACCTGTGGGGGAACTCCGCATCGGCATCGAACAACCTTGCGGGCAGCAGCGCCACGACGACCAACCTGATCTCGGCCAATCCGCTCTATGTCAGCGCGCCGAGTGACCTGCGGCTCCAGGGCACGAGCGTCGCGATCGACGCGGGCACGACGGGGCCGCTCGTCGACGCGCTCGGCGTCGTGCGGCCGCAGAACGGCAACGGCATCGGCGGCGCGGAGTGGGACATGGGCGCGTACGAGTACGTGCTCACGGCGATGTGCGGCAACGGCGCAGTGGAGCCGGGCGAGACGTGCGACAGCGGCGCGGCGAACGGCATGTACGGGGCGTGCAACGCGACGTGCTCGGGGCTCGGACCGCGGTGCGGCGACGGCACGATGAACGGGCCGGAGCAGTGCGACGACGGCAACGCGGTCAACACCGACGCATGCCTGAACACGTGCGTCAGCGCGGCGTGCGGCGACGGCTACCTGCGCTCGGGCGTCGAGCAGTGCGACGACGGCAATATGACGAACACCGACGCGTGCGTCGGGGCGTGCGTGAACGCGACCTGCGGCGACGGCTACGTGCGCACGGGGCTCGAGGAGTGCGACGACGGCAACACCAACAACGCCGACGCGTGCAGCAACGCGTGCATGGCGAGCTCGTGCGGCGACGGCATCGTCCAGCCCGGCGAGGAGTGCGATGACAACAACTCGGTCGACACCGACTCGTGCCGCAACAGCTGCCTCGCCGCGCGCTGCGGCGACGGCGTCGTGCGGGCGGGCGTCGAGGAGTGCGACGACGGCAACACGGTCGGCACCGACGCCTGCACGGGGAGCTGCACGAACGCCGTGTGCGGCGACGGGATCGTGCATGCCGGCGTGGAGGAGTGCGACGACGCGAACGCGAGCGACACCGACGCCTGCGTGATGGGCTGCGCGGCGGCCGTCTGCGGCGACGGCCACGTGCGCGCCGGGGTCGAGGGCTGCGACGACGGCAACGACGTCGACACCGACGCGTGCACCAACGCGTGCGTGTCGTCGACGTGCGGCGACGGCGTCGTGCAGGCCGGCGTCGAGACCTGCGACGACGGCAACGACGTCGACACCGACGCGTGCCGCAACAACTGCTCGCTTGCCATGTGCGGCGACAACGTCGTGCAGGTCGGGGTCGAGGACTGCGACGACGGCAACACGCTGGCCGGCGACGGCTGCAGCCCGACCTGCGAGGCCGAGGCCGGCCCCGACGGCGGCACCGGCGCGGACGCCGGTGCCGCCGTCGGG
>JAIOII010001429.1 GCA_019912685.1 Kofleriaceae bacterium | reverse complement strand
CGCGGCGCCCGCGCCGTCGAGGCCGGGCATCTCGAGGTCCATGAGCACGACGTCGAAGCGCTCGGCGGCCGCCGCGGCGACCGCGCTCTCGCCGTCGGCGACCCAGTGCGAGCGGTGGCCGGCGCGCTCGAGCACGGCCTGGGCCACCGCCGCGTTGGTCGGATGGTCCTCGGCGACGAGCACGCGCAGCCCGGTCGGGGCGGCGCTCTTGAACGTGAGGTTCGAGTCGGTGTCGATCCCGCGCACGCGATCGCTCGTCTCGCCGTGCTGACCGGGGACGAGGTGGAGCTTGACGGTGAAGCGCGTGCCGACGCCGACGGTCGAGCACAGCTCGATCGTGCCGCCCATCGCCTCGACCAGCTCCTTCGTGATCGCGAGGCCGAGGCCGACTCCCTCGCCCTTCTCGCCCGCCCGCTCCGCCGACGCCGGATCCTGGACGAAGGGCTCGAACACCCGCTTCTGCTCCTCGACGGGGATGCCGACGCCGGTGTCCTGCACGATCACGTGCACGGCGTCGGGCGTGTCGCCGGCGACGACGAACGCGGTCACCGAGCCGCTCGGCGTGAACTTCACGGCGTTGTAGAGCAGGTTGACGAGCACCTGGCGCAGCCGCAGCGGATCGCCGAGGCGGTGAGGCGCGAGATCGGGCTCGAACGTGCCCGACAGCTCGAGGCCCTTGCGCTGGGCTCGCGGCGCGACCATCGCGATCGCCTGGTGCAGCACCTGGCGCAGGTCGAACTCGATCTCGACGACGTTGATCGCCCACGTGTCCTCGCGGCTCGCGTCGAGGAGGTCGTCGATCAGCTCGAGCAGGTGGCGCGCCGAGGCGCGCGCGCTGGCGAGGTGATCGGCGCGCGTGGCGTCGTCGTGGTCGTCGAGCGCCAGGTCGATCATGCCGATCACGCCGGCGAGCGGCGTGCGCAGCTCGTGGGTCACGCGGGCGAGGAAGCGGCTCCTGGCCCGGGCCTCGTGGCGCGCGCTCTCGCGATCGCGGATGAGCTCCTCGCGCAGCTCGACGTCGCCGGTGATGTCCTGCATCGAGCCGCTGACGAAGCGCAGGAGCCCGTTGTCGTCGCGATCGACGTGCAGGAGCACGCGCAGGTGCACCCAGCCGTCGCCCTTCCTCGCGCGCACCTCGACCTCCGCGACGTCCTCGCCGGCCTGCGCGCGCACGGACGCCTGACGCAGCGGCTCGACGTCGTCGGGGTGGATGAGCCGGGCGTAGTCCTCGATGTACGTCGGCGCCGGCGTCGACGGCTCGATGCCGTGCAGCTCGTACATGACGCGCGACCACACCGACGACTTCCTCGTGACGTCGTACTCGAACGTGCCGATGCGCGCCCGCTGCTGGGCCGCCTCGAGCCGGCGGAGCAGCCGCTCCGTGCGCTCGCGACGGCGGTCCGTCAAACCGCGGCTCCCGCGGGCCGTCGGATCGCGCGCGCCGCGAAGCCGACGAGGGCCAGCGCGAGCGCGAGCAGGATCACGGAGACGAGGCCGTTCAGCCACACCGTGGTGCCGACCTCGGCCTTGCCGAGGTTGCGGGCCTGGAGGACGAGCGACGTCACGGTCACCGCCATGACGAGCGCGGCGGGCACGAGCGTGAACCACGGCCGCTTGCCGCCTCGCCACAGCCACACCGAGATCGCCAGGAGCGACAGCGACGCGAGCAGCTGGTTCGACGTGCCGAAGAGCGTCCAGAACAGGCTGTAGCTGCCCGACTTCGAGGCCTCGAGGAAGTAGAGCGGCGCGCCGACGGTGACGAGCGAGGTCACGACCATCGACAGCTTGCCGTGGCGGTCGAACAGCTCCTGCAGGATGTAGCGGCCGAGGCGGGTCGCCGAATCGAGCGTGTCGAAGATGAAGGTCGAGAGCGCCATCGCGCCGAAGGTCACCGCGGTCCGCTGCGCCTCCGGCGAGTCGCCGATGAGGAGCGTGATGAAGCGGGCGAGGCCCTCGGCGTAGGTCTTGCCCGGACCGCCGGACGGCTTGGCGACGATCATGATCGTGGCCAGCGCGATGAGCGCGACGAACGCCTCGAGCAGCATCGCGCCGTAGCCGATCGGGTGGCAGTGCTTCTCGTTGTCGATCTGCTTCGACGTCGTGCCCGAGCACACGAGGCCGTGGAAGCCCGAGCACGCGCCGCACGCGATGGTCACGAACAGGAACGGGAAGAGGAGCCCGGTGGCGCCGGGCGTGTCGAAGCCCTTCCACGCCGGCTGCTCGATCGTGAACCCGCCGAAGAAGATGCCGATCACGCCGACGAGCAGGGCGCCGTAGAGGACGAACCCGCCCAGGTAGCCGCGCGGCTGCATGAGGAGCCACATCGGCGTCACCGACGCGGCGGCGCAGTACGCGAGGATGAGCCACACCCACTCGCGCCAGCCGAGCACGAGCCAGGTCGAGTGCTGCGTGCCGAACCAGATGACGAAGAGCGTCGCCGGCACGAAGATGACGGTCTGCAGCCAGAGCGGCGGGCGGAGGAAGCGGTTGACCGCGCCCATCACGAGCGCCAGGCCGAGGTAGAGGAGCGCGGCGAGCGCGACCGCCCCGCCCTGGTTGAAGTCGGTCGTGATGCCGTCGGCGCTGGTCTTCTGGGTGACGAACGTGCCGGCGGTGATGTCGACGAACGCGACGATCACGTAGACGAGCGCGAGCCAGATGAAGGCGAGGATCGTCAGCCACGCCGGGCGGCCGAGGTTGACCTTCACGACCTCGGCGATCGAGCGGCCGTCGTGGCGCACGGAGGCGACGAGCGTCGACACGTCGTGCACCGCGCCGATGAAGATGACGCCGAACCCGATCCAGAGGATGCAGGGCAGCCAGCCGAACTGGCCGCAGGCCAGGATGGGGCCGACGATCGGGCCGGCGGCGGCGATCGCCGAGAAGTGCTGGCCGAACAGGTAGAAGGGCCGGGTCGGGACGAAGTCGATGCCGTCCTCGTGGCGGTGCGCGGGCGTCGGCGCCGACGGGTCGAGCGCGAACTGGCGGGCGACCCAGCGGCCGTAGAACCGGTAGCCGAGCACGAGGGCCACGACCACCGTGGCGGCGAGCAAGGGCAGGGCCATTTGGCCGCTATTGTTGTATGAATCGTCCCCCCATGCCCACGGACGAGAACGAGGATTTCGCAGCGATGTTCGCCGAGGCCGAGGCCGCCAAGCCCAAGGGCAAGGCGGCGCGACGGCCGAAGCCCGGCGACGTGGTCCGTGGTGTCGTCACCACCGTCGGCAAGGACGCCGTGTTCGTCGACCTCGGCGGCAAGGCCGAGGGGGTCCTCGATCGCGAGCAGGTCATCGACGGCGAGGGCAACCTGCGCGTCAAGGTGGGCGACACGATCGAGGCGCGCGTCGCCGGCGAGCGCGGCGGCTCGCTGGTGTTGCGGGTCAAGCTCGGCAAGGGGCCGGAGGCGCGCGCCGAGCTGGTGCAGGCGCTCGAGCTCGGGATCCCCGTCGAGGGCAAGGTGACGCAGCCGGTGAAGGGCGGGCTCGAGGTCGACGTCGCCGGCGTGCGCGGCTTCGTGCCGGCGTCGCAGGTCGACGCGCGCTTCGTCGAGGACCTGACGCCGTTCGTCGGGCAGCGCCTCGAGTTCCGCGTCACGCAGTACGAGCGCGGCAACCTGGTGCTGTCGCGGCGCGCGCTGCTCGAGGAGGAGAACGCGCGGCGCGCGGCCGAGACGCGCGCCAAGCTCGTGGTCGGCGCGGTGATCCGGGGGCGGGTCACCGGCTTCAAGCCGTTCGGCGCGTTCGTCGACATCGGCGGGATCGAGGGGATGCTGCACGTGAGCGAGCTCGGGTTCTCGCGCGTCGAGACGCCGGAGGAGGTGCTCGCGCTCGGCCAGGAGCTCGACGTGTCGATCCTGAAGATCGAGGAGGGTGAGCCCGGCCGCGACGGCCAGCGCCGCCCGCGCATCGGGCTCTCGCTCAAGGCGCTGCAGGCCGACCCCTGGCTCGAGGCGACGCGCCAGCTGACGCCGGGCGGCCGCGTGCGCGGCACGATCACGCGGCTCCAGCCGTTCGGTGCGTTCGTGGAGATCGCGCCGGGCGTCGAGGGTCTGGTCCACATCAGCGAGCTCGGCGCCGGCCGGCGCCTCAATCACCCGAAGGAGGCGGTGGCGGTCGGGCAGGCCGTCGAGGTCGAGATCCTCGCGATCGATCCCGACAAGCGCCGCCTGTCGCTGTCGATGTCGGCGGCGCAGCGCACCGCCGAGCGCGAGCAGCTCGACGAGGCGCGCGCCTCGGTGCCGCAGGCCCCGGCGAAGCTGGGGACGTTCGCGGACCTGCTGAAGAAGAAATGAAGAGAATAAGGCGCCCGTCCTTCAAGGAAGGCCTCAGGCATCAGGCCTCAGGAAGAAGGCGTCAGGCGTCAGGGGGCCGGTAGGCGTCGCGGGACGCGCGGATGATGGAGAGCGCGGTGGCGCGGTCGTAGGGGTGGTCCACGACGGTCTCCTTGCCCTCGAGGAGCTTGTAGTCGCGGAAGAAGCGATCGAGCTCGAGCATGAGGTGGGGCGGCAGGTGCGCGAGGTCGGTGTAGTGCGCGAAGGCGGGGTCGTCGATGCAGACGGCGACGATCTTGTCGTCCTCGCCCTTGTCGTCGCGCATCTTGAGGCCGCCGAGGGCGCGGGCGCGGACGATGGTCAGGGGCTCGACGGGCTCCTGCATCAGCACGAGGATGTCGAGGGCGTCGCCGTCGTCGGCGAGCGTGCGCGGGATGAAGCCGTAGTTCGCCGGGTAGTGCACCGACGAATACAGCACGCGATCCAGCACCAGCAGCCCGGTGGCCTTGTCGATCTCGTACTTCAGCTTCGAGCCGCGCGGGATCTCGATCACCGCGGGCAGGAACGCGTCGAGATCATCCGGCAGCGGGACATCGTGCAAGGCGTGCATGCCCGGAGCTTATGCCACGAGCGCCGGAGGCTGATGCCTGAGGCCTTCTTCCTGAGGCCTGATGCCTTCCTTGCACGAAGGGCAAGTCTCCGCGTCCTAGGTCTTCGAGATCGTGAATCCCGTGATGCAGCGGTACTGCTTGCCCTTGAGCTCGGTGGCCGTGTACTCGAGCGAGACCGCGTACTCGTTGCGGAACGCGGCGAAGAGGATCTGCACGTTCGACTCGCTCAGGCCCTTGCCCGCGCACTGCGCGCCGCCCCATCGGTAGTTCTGCGTCGCCTTGTCGTGGTCGAGCCAGATCGCGCCGTGGAACAGGCGGTGGTTCTTGTCGCCCGACTCCAGGATCATCATCTGGTGGATCGCGGTGACCGGCGTGGTCTCGGCGACGGCGGGTAGATGGACGGTGCCCGCGTTCACCCGTTGGCCGCCGACCGTATGCCACGCCTTGCCGACGTTGGGGTAGAAGAAGCCCGGCGTGCGGTTGGTCGCGGTCGACCCGTCGATGTGCACGAACACGACGCCGGCCGGCAGGTCGCGCAGGCAGAACGAGCCCAGGAAGTCGGTGGTCGTGAACGCCTCCGTCTCCAGGCCGTCGACGCGGATCGTCACGCCTTGCAGCGGTACGCTGCGGTCGCCGTCGACTTCGGAGGCGAACACACGCCCGCACACATCGGTGCCGGCCACCCGGGTGAGGTCGAGGGTGCGGAAGGCGAGCTGCGTCAGGCCGCCGGTGAACCCGTCGCCGTCGGCGTCGATGGGCCGCCCGCTCTGCGCGGCGGTGAGCGCGTCGCCGTTGATGGTCACCACGACGTCGGCGCCCACCGGCCCGCGCCCCTGCGCCCAGAACAGGGTCAGCGTCTTGCCGTCGCGACCCAGGTGCAGGCGCACGGCCACGC
>JAIOII010001428.1 GCA_019912685.1 Kofleriaceae bacterium | reverse complement strand
GTCGCCGATCTCGCCGGCCAGCGCGGCGGCCTCGGCGGCGCGGACGCGGAGGATCTGCTGCGCGTGCTCGCGCTTGCCGTCGTGGAACGCCGCCGACGCGTCCTCGAGCGCGCGCGCCGTGCGCGCCTCCTCGACGAGGCGCACGGTGTCCTTGTCGCGCGACGACGCGACGACCGACGCGTCGCCGGTGACCTCGGCGCGCGCGACCGCGGTGTGCGTGCGCGTGCCCTTGCCGAGCTCCTCGAACGTCCACGTCACGTGGGCGAGCTCCTTCACGCTCTCGCTGCCGACCGTGGCGCGGATGCGGAGCACGACCTTCGTGTGCTCGCCGCGGCGCAGATCGGCGACCGGGATCAGGACGGCGCTGCCGGCGCGCGTCAGCTCGTAGCCGATCACGTCGAGCACCTCGACGCCGGGGGCCGGCTCGACGCGCAGCTGCGCGTGGGTGAGCACGGTCTCGCCCAGGCTGCCGAGCTCCGCGACGAACATCGTGCCGAGGTCGGCGGCGTTCTCGACGAAGTGGTAGTTGCCGCGGCCCGCGACCGCGATGCCGGCCATCGTCTCCTCGTTGAAGTCGAGGCCGACGCCGACGGCCGTGATCGAGACGCCGGTCGCGGCGCGCGCGCCGGCGAGCCGCACGAGGCCCGCGCGATCGTAGATGCCCTCGTTGGCCTGGCCGTCGCTGATCAGGACGACGCGGCGGAGCGGCGTGCGCGCGCGCGCGAGCTCGTCGGCGCCGAGCTTGAGGCCGCCCGAGATGTTGGTGCCACCGTCGGCGGTGAGCGCGTCGATCGCCGCCTTGGCCTCGGCGCGGCGGGCGCCGGTCGCGGGGCCGAGCGGCAGGACGACGTCGGCGCTGGTCGAGTACGCGATGATCGCGAGCTCGTCGTCCGGCCCGAGCTTGTCGATGAGCACCTTCGCCGAGGCGACCGCGTCGGTCCACGGCTGGCCGAGCATCGAGCCCGAGCGATCGAGCACGATCGCGACGCTGGTCGGCGCGCGCGACGTGACGCGATGGTCGGGCGCGGCGAGCGCGATCGCGAGGTACGTCTCGGTCGTGCCGCGCAGGATGTGGCTCGAGTCGAGGCGCGCCGAGAGGTACGGCGACGCCGGCCCGGCGACGGTCCGGACCTGGGTCCGCCGTGGCGAGAGGAAGAGCACCGCGGCGAGCGCGGTGATCGCGGCGACGAGGGCAACCGCGGTTCTGCGGCGATGGGTGCGGGCGACCGAGGCAGGAGCCGTGCTCATCCTCCCCTCAACGCACTGACACCGCGTAGCGATCTACGCGCCCCGATCCCTGCATTACGAAGCCAAATCACGCGTTTACGACGCGGCGCGTAATTGTTGGTTGACACGACGCGTCAGCACGCCTAACACTACGCGTCATGATGACTGCTCAGGATCGCAAGCGTCAAGAACGCCAGGCGCGCCGCCGGCGCATCCAGGATGCCGCTCGCCCCGTCTTTGTCGAGCGCGGGTTCGCCCGTGCCTCGATCGAGCAGATCGCGAAGCAGGCCCAGCTCTCGGTCGGCGCTATCTACTTGTACTTCCAGTCCAAGGAGGACCTCTACGTCTCGATCCTCGAGACGTCCCTCCAGGACCTGGACGCCAGCCTCGCCGAGGTGCGGCAGGGTGACGCGAAGGGCCGTCTGGCCGCCGCGTGGACCCGCCTCAGCGGCTGGGTCGAGGCCGAGCCCGAGATGGCTCGCGCCCTGGCGATGACCAGCCAGCCGGGCCTTCGCGCCCAGCTGACGGAGGACGTGACCACCGGCATCGGCTCGGCGATCACGCGCCTGCGCGAGCACCTCGGTGCGTGCGTGGCGGACGGCATCCACGCGGGTGCGTTCCGCTCGGTCAGCCCGGCCGAGGTGGCGGACCTGCTGTGGACCGCGTTCATCGGCAGCCTGGCGGCCGACGGCGCGACCGGCAACTTCGCCCTGCCGGCGCCGCAGCGCGCGACCCTGTTCGCGTGCGTCGAGGCCGGCCTGCGCGCCGCCGAGGCCGCGTACGTCCACCGCGCCGCGGCCTGAACGGACACCGCGTCGCCGTCAGCTCGGCGGCGGCGCGAACGTCACGTTCTCGCCGGCGCGAGAACAGCGCAGCCGCGACAGCCAGTCGATCGCGCCCGCCAGCCCGTCGGGGTCGGGCACGATCACGAGCCCCAGCACCATCCGCGTCCGGTCCTCGCACGTCCAGAGGGTCGTCACGGCCGGTGACCGCTCGTCGTCGGCGACGAGCTCGCCCCGATCGTACGACCGCTTCGTGCCGTCGGCGACGGTGCGCGTCTCCGCGCCGCCGGGCGTCGGCTCGAACACCGCGCCGCCTGCCGCGAAGAGCTTCGGCACCAGCTTGCGCAGCTCGGCGGTGGTGCCGGCGTCCGTCGCCGACATCTCGACGAAGATCGCGACCAGCTCGTCGTTGGTGATCGAGAGGATCTCGCGGTCGTCGTCGAGGTAGCGCCAGCCGGCGAGGACGTCTGGATCGTCGGCGGCGATCGGGACGAGGTCGCCGAGCGCCTCCTCCTCCTTCGCGATCGGCGCGCAGCGGAACGAGCCGAACATGCGATCGCGGATCGTCTCGAAGCTCGAGGTCGCGACGACGGTGAGCGTGATCCCGCGCTTGCCGCAGCGAACCTGCGCGTACGCCATGCGCACCGAGCCGCTCTTGCCCTCGACCTGCGTCGCCTCCTGGCCTCCGATCGTCGTCGATCGGGCGAGGCCGAGGTCGATGCGCTCGCCCTTCGCGAAGTGCTCCAACGCGATGCGGATCGCCTGGGGCATCTCGTCGGTCGTCATGATCCCGCCGATCTCCCAGGAGACGTAGACGGCGTTGAAGCCCTTCTGCGCTTCGACCTCCCCGGCGCGGTACGACGCGGCGGGCGGCGCCTTCACGAAGGTCGGCGCGTCGAGCGAGAAGCCCGGCAGCTCGAGCGGACGGAGCTCGAGCTTGTCGCAGCCGCCGAGGAAGAGCGCCGCGAGCGCGAGCGCCGCGAGCGTCAGAAGCGGCGGTTGGTGCCGGCGCCGATCATCAGCCAGGACGAGGTGTAGTCGCCGTCGTTCACGTAGACGACGAGCGGATCCCCCGACTGATCGCGGATCGGGTTGAGCTGGGGCGCGAGGCCCGTCCCCGCGGCGACCGTGCGATCGGACATCTTCGCGTAGGCGAACAGGAGGTCGACCGTCCATGCGCCGAAGGTATATCCCGCGCCGAGCGCGCCGAGGTGCTTCTGGCCGTCGACCGTCAGGACCGTCAGGTACTCGTCGGGCGGCGCGCCGGTCTCGAACGCGTAGCCGAGGCGGACGACGAGCGGCTTGCCGGCGAGCGGCTTGCCCTCGACGCCGAGGTGCGCCGCGTACGTGTTCTCGAAGTTGCGCGGCACCTCCATCGGCCCGAGCTCGTACGTGCCGACGCCGGGGACGTCGACGAGCCGCACGTCCTTGGGCTCGATCGTCATGCGGTCGTGCTGCGACCACAGCTCGACCGTGGTCGCCAGCTCGACGCGCCAGTTGCCGGGGCGGACCTCGAGGCCGGCGCGGAACGCCGCCGGCAGATCGAACGCGACGTCGGCGCGGTCGCCCTCGACCGAGGCGCCGTCGAAGAAGCCGGAGGCCGGCAGCCGCGTGTGCAGCTTGCCCTTGCCGCGCACCCACACCGGCAGCTGGAAGCTGGCGCCGAGCGTCACCTTCTTGCCGACGTCGAGCTGCGCGCCGACCGAGCCCGACGGGTTGAAGTAGCTGTTCTGGTCGATGCGGTTGAGCGAGTCGAAGTCCGGATCCTCGGGCGCACACGTCGTCTGCGACGGACAGCCGGAGAGCATGACCAGGGTCTCGAGCGCGACGACGTGGTCCTGGAGCGTGGCCCCGACGCGGAGGTTGTCGCCGAGGCGAAGGCCGACGCCGACGCCGACGGTGGCGATCAGCGAGTGCGAGAGATCGATCGACGAGTAGCGCTGCGGCCCGTCTTCCTCGAAGCGGGCCAGGCCCGCGTACGGCGCCCACAGCCCGAAGGCGAGCGTCGCGTTCTCGCCGAGCGGCCGCGCGTACCCGATCGACGGGATGGGCAGCCCGGGCGACTGGTTGTCGACGGCCGGCTGCGGGTTGCCGCCCGAGTCGATGCGCTCGTACGTGATCGCCTGCTGGACGAGCGCGGCGTCGACGAGGAGCGCGCCGCCGGTCAGGTGCGCCAGGCCGCCGGGGTTGAACCACGTCGCCGAGAGGTCGTCGGCGCCGGCGACGAACGCGCCGCCGCGGCCGGTGGGCCGCACGCCGCGCGTCGGCAGGTACATGCCGCCGGCGACCGCCTCGGCGGCGGTCGTCGAGACGAGCGCGGCCACGAGCCCCGCGCGGAGCCATTGCTTGGACATCATGGTGGGGCCGGACCTACAGGTTGCGCGACTTGATGATCTCGATGAACTTGCGCAGGCCGCGCTTCTCCTCGTCGAGGAAGTCGGCGACGCCGTTCAGCATCGCGCGGTAGTCCTGGCCCGTGTAGCGGGCGCCGATCGACTCGTACGGATCGGCGCGCAGGACCTCCGAGAGGCCGTCGACGAGGTCGCCGACCGCGGTGCGCCCGGGGTTGGTCTCCGAGTAGAGGTTGACCATCATCTGCGCGAGCGCGCGTTCGGCGTCGCTCTGGCGCGCGCCCTTCACGAACTCGAGCTGCGCGTCGAGCCAGCCGCGCTCGGGATCGATGCACTCGCCGATCACGCGCGCGATGGGCACGATGTCCTGATCGTCGAGCGCGAGCTGCGCGACGTCGGCGATCGCGGTCAGGGACGTGACGAACGACTCGTTCGAGGTCGCCTCGTCGACCAGGTACTGCATCAGCTTCTCGAGCTGGAGGCGGGTCTCGGGCGTCGCCTGGAGCGACACGATGAAGTCGGCGGCGCCGGCGAACACCGGGTTGGCGAGCTTGCCCTCGAGGTCGGCCGGCAGCTCGGTGGTGAGCCACGCCGTGCGATCGCCGGCCTGGTCGTGCGCGGCGATCCGGCTCTGGAGCAGCCCGATCACGGCGAGGAGGACGCCGCGCGTGCGCGGGTTCTTGAAGCGCCATCCCTGCCCCGGCACGTCGGCGCCGCGGGTGAG
>JAIOII010001427.1 GCA_019912685.1 Kofleriaceae bacterium | reverse complement strand
GGCTGGTGCGGGCTCGGGGGCGCGGGGCGGCGGTGCCGGCCGCGGGGCGGTGAGCGACGTGGAATCCCTGTCATCGATGCTGGAGCCGGATCGGACGGGTGTGCACGATCAGCGCGGAAGCGGGCGGCTGGTCCTGGTGATCGCAGCGGTGCTGCTGTTGATCGCCGGCGTGGTCGCCGGGCTCGTCCTGACGAACTCCCTGTGAGGCGCTCGTTGCGGCGCGCATCGGGTGACACCTCCCGTGCGGCGACGGGTGACGCCGCCCGCGCGCTTCGTGCGCTGTTCCGTGCGGTGGGTGACACGGGGCTCTGCACGGGGCTCTGCGCCGCGGTCTGTCTCTCTGCCGTGGGTGGCACCGCATGCGGGGACAACGCACGTCCGCCCGTCGTCGTCGTGCAAGGCGAGCTGGAGGTGCGCGTGACCGAGTCCCCAGCCGAGATCAGGGTCTTGCGCGACGGCCGTCCGATCTGGACCTCGCTGCGCGGCGACGATGATGGACGAGGAGGCGCGGCGCACCTCGGCGCGACCCGGGCGACCCGACCGGTCCTCGCTGGTTACGAGGGTGGAGTCCAGATGTCGTTCGGCTCGTTCCGCTTCGGCGCCGACGAGGACACGCCCTGGTCTGCGATCTCCTCGCTCCGCCAGGTCGAGCCCAGCCCCGATCGCATCGACTTCGTGGCGCACGACCGCGCCGGTGAGCCCATCGGCCGCGGCCAGGTGCTGGTGTCAGGTGCCGCCGGCGGCGGCGAGGTCGTCATCGAGCTGGACATGAGCGCAGCCGGCGGGAATCGCACGTCCCTTGGCTTCGCGTGCGCCGACGGCGAGCACTTCATGGGGCTCGGCGGCCAGTCCTGGGCCGTTGATCATCGCGGGCAGACGGTACCGCTGTGGGTGCAGGAGGACGGCATCGGCAAGCCGGATACGCCCGACGACGTCTACGAAGGTATCTGGGCGCTACACGGCCGGCGGCACTCGACTCACACGCCGATGCCCATGATGCTGTCGTCGCGAGGCTGGGCGCTCGCGGTGGACACGCCGACGCGCAGCATCTTCGACCTCTGCGACACGGATCCGGACCAGGCGCGCCTCGAGGTCTGGCAGGATCGGCTGGCACTGCACCTGTTCGTCGGCACCACGCCCGCCGATGCCGTGGCGCGCATGACGGCGTGGGTCGGCCGTCCGGCGGTGCCACCCACGTTCGCGTTCGCCCCCTGGCTCGATGCGATCTACGGCGAAGCCAACGTCCGCCGGGTGGCTGACACCTTGCGGGCGGCCGATATCCCCGTGAGCGTCATCTGGACCGAAGACTGGCGGGGCGGCAACGACAAGAGTGGTGGAGCTTCCGGTTACGTGCTGGAGGAAGACTGGCGCGTCGATCGCACGCTGTACCCCGAGTTCGAGCAACTCGCGGACCACCTCCACCAGACCGGGTTCAAGTTCCTGACCTACGCGAACACGTTCATCGACAGCGAGTCCGACGTGTTCGCCGAGGCGATCCAGCTGGGGCACACGATCCAGCGAAGCGACGGAAGTCCGTACCTCTTCACCGGCGTGAAGTTCCGCGACTCCTCGATGCTGGACCTGACCAGCCCGGCGGCGGTGGCGTGGGCCAAGGCGGTGTACACCGAAGCGATCGCGGCCGGTTCTGACGGCTGGATGGCGGACTTTGCGGAGTGGCTGCCTACCGACGCGCGGCTCGCGTCGGGTGCGGACGCGCTCGAGTACCACAACGTCTATGCCGTCGACTGGGTCCGTCTCAACTGGGAGCTCATGCGCGACGCCGAGGATGCCGACGGCGTCGAGCGGCTGTTCTTCGCGCGCGCCGGACACCTCGGGTCGCAGCGTTACATGCACGTGTTATGGGCTGGCGACCAGCAGACCGACTTCTCCGAGGGCGACGGCATGCGCTCCGTCATTCCCATGGGAATCGGCCTCGGCGTCACCGGATTTCCGTACTTCGGGCACGACATCGCCGGGTACATGAGCCAGACCACGGTGCCGACGTCGAAGGAGCTGTGGTTCCGCTGGGTGACATTCGGGGCGCTCTCGCCTGTGATGCGGACGCACCACGGCCGCAGCGCGCGCATGAATTGGAACTGGGAGAGCGACAGCGAATCGACGGCGCATCTGCGGCGCTGGGCGAAGCTGCACATGCAGCTGGTTCCGTATCAGCGTGCAATGGCGGACCAGGCGGCGCAGACGGGCGCGCCGCTCTTCCGTCCGTTCGTGTTCGACTGGCCGACGTGGGAGCCGGGGTGGAGCGTGGTCGATCAGTACGTGCTCGGTGACCGCATCGCCGTGGCGCCGGTCATCGAGGAAGGCGCGGTCGCGCGTAGCGTTCTGCTTCCGCCTGGCACCTGGTACGAGTTGCTCGATGCGCGCCCGATCACGAGCGACGGCACGACGCCATTCGCGGCGACCGCGCCCATGTCGGAGATTCCCGTGTTCGTTCCCGACTGTACGCTGCTCGTGGCCTACCCGCCCGAGGTCGACACCGTGGTCGCTGCGACCGGTTCCACCGTCGACGCGGACGAGATCGCCGCCGATCGCGAGGTGTGGGTGTACCCATGCGGCGAAGCGCCGGGCTGGATGAGCATGCTGACCGAGCCAGGCAATCTGAGCTACGCACGATCGGGTGGCACCGTAGCCGGGCTGAGCGGTGCCACCTGGAACGACCTGCCGATCACCTTCACGATGACGGGCTCCTGGGCGACGGCCGCGGTCGTGGGGCCCGGGAGCCTGCGTGTCGGTGGCACCGAGCTCGTTCGCGCGGACGGCGGCCCCGCTGATCGTCGGCTGACATTGCGCATCGCACTCGCGGGTGGGTGACACCGCAAGCGCGGCGGCACGACGAGGCGAAAACGTCCGATATCCGGACAGAGATCGTCCGAGAGCCGGACGTCGTGGCCGAATGCCGGACAAGGCCATCGTGATCTCGCGCAGATCGCGCTGGCACGCAGGATGCTCGAGGGCTGCCCCGTGGGACGCCCTCTTCGTTGGTATCTACCGGACGCTCTCTACGAGGTCACGACACGCACCGCGCAAGAGCGCTTCTTGCTCCGACCGGGGCCGGAGGAACGCGACCTCGTCCTCGGGGTCATCGGGCGCGGCCTGGCGCTCTATGCGCAGGTGATGCTGCACGCGTTCGTCTACCTGTCGAATCACATGCACATGCTCCTGTCGGCGAGGGACCCGAGACAGCTCGCGCCCTTCATCGGCTACGTGAACGGCAACGTCGCCCGACGCATCGGACGCCTCCGCGAATGGACGGGCCCCTTCTGGGCGGGTCGCGCCAAGGTGATCCCGGTCCTCGACGACGAGAGCGCGGAAGGACGCCTTCGCTACATCCTCGCCCATGGTGTGAAGGAAGGGCTGGTCGAGCGCCCTGAGGATTGGCCGGGCGCCAGCTCCACGCCCGCGCTCCTCGGCGAAACGCTCCGCGGGCGATGGGTAACTCGTGCGCGCACCCGACGCACCGACGCGCTCGCGGCTGCCCCGGGCGAAGACGGCACGTACGAGATTCCCATCACGCCGCTTCCGGCGTGGGCGCGCATGTCGCCTGCTCAGCGCATCGAGCGCGCTCGCGCGCTGTGTGCGAGCATCGTGACGGAATACCAGTCGCGGCGTGATGTGCCGGCGCTGGGCGTCGCGAACGTCCTCGCCACGGAGCCGACCGAACGGCCGGCCGAGCCCGCGCACCGCGTCGCCCCGTGCTGTCACGCCTCGACGCCCGAGCTCCGCGCCGCGTACCGCCGTGCGTACGCAGCCTTCACGGAGGCTTACCGTGCCGCGGCCACGGCGCTCGAGGGGGACGTGGTCCCGTACCGCGGCGGATTCCCACCGGGGAGCTTCGGTGGTGGACGGCAGCTGGTGCAGAGCACCACGTGCGTGGCGCCGTGGCTCGAGCCGAGGTTCTCGTCCGGCGCCGCGTTGCCCCCCGATGTTCTGCCCATCGAGCAACATGTCACCGACGCGTCACTCAGGATGACGCGAGGAGCGCGATCAACAGCCCCACCGAGACCACGGCGATCAGGGACGCGAAAACGATCGCCACGAGCGTCCGGCGCTGGAGCCGACGGCGCTCGCTCTCCGCCGCGGAGGCGGAGGCGGCATCGAGCGCGCGACCATGACCCGGTCTAGTCTGGGTGATCGCGCCGAGGGTCCCGCGCCCGGACGCATCTGCACTCGCCTCGAGCTCCGCGAGCATTGCCGCCGCTGGGTCCACGAAGCGGATGCGCGTGTCTCCGAGCGTGATGATCGCGCCGTCCTCGAGCGGGATGCCCGGTGCGCCGATTCCGACCGGGCGTCCGTTCACCTTGGTTCCGTTCTTCGAACGCATGTCGTAGATGCGAAAGCCTTCGGCGTGCCGTTCGACGGACGCGTGGTTCCGTGACAGATCGGGATCGAGCAGGATCCACGACGCGCTCTCTCCGCGGCCGATGATCACGCGCTCTTCGATGCGCGAGAATGCTCGCCGCTGTCCGTTCGCGGGGCCACCTTCGACGATGAACTCGGGCTGTGCCTCGTAGCCGCCTTCGGTCGCGCCCATCAACTTGCGCATCAGCTCACGCGCCATCGATTCGGTTCGCTGGTGGGGACCGTCGCCTTGCACGGCCTTCATCAAGCGCAGCGAGCCGATGTCGATGGCGTTCTCTGTCACGTCGCGCGCCTCCCCGACCTCGAGCTCGACGCCATCGACCTGCACGCCCGCTGCGAGCGCAGTCGCGATGAGCTTGCGCTCGTTGTCGTCGTGGCTCAGTCGGAGATGGAGAGGTGCGATCCCGGGCTCCGCCACATGTACGTCGGCGGCGCGCCCGGAACCGATCAACACGGTGGCGTCCACCTCGATGATCCCGTACGGCGCGCCATCGAGTGTCAGGGTCATTCTCGGCATATCGGCTTCCGGGCGCCCATTATCGTGCCTCGACGCACGAGGTTGCGTCTTGGCGATCCCCTGCGATTGCGCCAGGATAGGGATATGGACATCGCGCGGATGGTCGCGGCTGGCCTCGCCGCCATCGTAGGTGTCACCCACCTTGCGTGCGCGGCGACCATCACGGGCACGGTGTTCGTCGATCGCAACGGCGACCGGCTCCGTCAACCGGACGAGCCAGGCGTTTCCGGCGCCGTGGTCGCCCTGGATCGGAACGCGTTCGTCGTCACTGCATCGGATGGCACGTATCGGCTCGACGTCGCGACCGCCGGGGAAATCGTTTGGGTCAGCGTGCCGGACGGATTTCGTCCCGGCCCGGTATGGAAGCGGGTGACACCGGGCGAACTGGATCTCGGGCTCGTGCCGCTCACCCCCGAAGAAGCGGCCGCGCCGTTGACCTTCGTGATCGCGGCCGACTCGCACACCACGAACAACCCGGCTGACCCGTGGGATGGTGGCGATCTCGGAGACGCCATCGACCAGGCCGTCGCCCTGCCATATCCGGCGCGCTTCTTCGCGATCGTCGGCGATATCACGCAAGGGAACCGCGTCGAGGAGTTCGAACGCGTCGAGGCGGCGCTCGAGGGCGTGACAACGCCATGGGTATCCGTTCCCGGCAATCACGACTGGTACGACGGGGGCGTTACGTGGCGAAGCAGGTGGGGTCCCGACAACTACAGCTTCGATATCGGCGACATCCACGTAATCGTCTGGGACACCAATCTGAGCGATGCCGATCAGCTCGCGTTCGTCGCCGCCGACCTCGGGATGGTGCCACCCGATCGCACGATCGTGGCGCTCGGCCATGCCTCCCCGCGAGATTCCGTCGCGGACGAGATGGCAAACCTCGGTGTCGACTACATGTTCACCGGGCACTGGCACGCAAACCGGCGAGTCGAACGCCCCGGCTTGATCGAATGGGGAACCCAGACGTTCTTGATGGGCTCGATCGATCAATCTCCGTCCGGTTATCGAATCGTGACGTTCCACGACGGCGTACCCATGGTCGAGCACCGCGCCCGTCTCGTCGAGCCACATCTGGGAATCACGGCACCGCACGCCGGGAGCTGCGCGCGTTCCGGCGCCGACGTCATGGTCGCCGCGGCGCTCGATGCCGCGCTGCCGCGTGTCACGGCGCGGGTCGACTGCGGCAACGAGATCGAGCTCGTGCCACGCGGCGGTTGGGCGTTCTCCGCGCAGCTTCCCGATCTCGCGGCTGGCACCCATTCGATCACGCTCAGGGCGGAGTCCCCGACAGGTCGAATGCTCGAGCGGCTGATCGCGTTCGAGGTTTGCGAGGCGGGCGAGGCCCTGCCAGTGCCAGGCGATTGGCCCCAGCTCGGCGGCGGCCCGGCGCACGCGGGCGCACGTCCGGCACCGCTGGAACCGCCGCTGCGGCAGCTTTGGGCAACTCCGGTCGGAAGCAATGTCGTGCTCGGCTCGCCGGTCGTCGCCGCCGGCATCGTCGTGGTGTCGGCCACCGATCTCGGCGCCGGCGACGAGGGTGGCCTGGTGGCCCTCGATCTCGCCACCGGGGAGGAGTTGTGGCGCTACGTGACGGCGTATCAGGTGCGAAACGCGCCCGCGATCTCGGGTGACACCGTCGTGGTAGCCCTCGCCAATGGTGAAGTCCACGCCGTCGGCCTCGACGACGGCGTGAGCCGCTGGGTCCACGACGCCGCCGACGGCCTCTCCACATGGGAATCGTCACTCTGGGCGGCGCCCACCATCGCCGACGGCGCCGTCTTCGTCGCGCTCCAGGGACGCATGACGGCGATCGATCTCGCCACGGGCGAGCAGCGATGGGCCAACGAGCTCATCCCCGTCTACCCCTGGCTCGGCACGCTCGCGGCCGTCACCGTCGCCGACGGGCTCGCGATCGCGAACTACTCCCGCGACGACGGGATGACCGCATGGAGCGTCACCACCGGCGCGAAGGTCTGGGAGATCAAGACCGGCAAGTCCCTCGCGGTGAACGCCACCCCGGTCGCGGTCGATGGCGAGCTGTTCTTCGCGAACTCGTATGGCACCGTCACATCCGTCGACGTGGCCAACGCGTCGCAGATCTGGTCGAACGGCTTCACTCCCGGCGGGTTCGACTGGGGCTACTCGATCACCGCCGCCCCGGCCGTCGCCGACGGGCGCATCTTCTTCCCGACGCAGTGGAAGGATCTCGTCGCCATCGACGCGGCAAGCGGTGCCGAGCTCTGGCGCACGTCCACGCCCCGCGGGCCGATCAACTTCGCGCACTACCGAAGCGGGGAGCCCGGGTTCGCGGCGAGCCCCGTGGTGACGGGCGACATCCTCTGGGTTCCGCGTCCCGACGGAAAGCTCGCTGCGCTCGCTGCCTCCGACGGCCGCGAGCTCTGGGTGAGCGATCTCGGCGCACCCGTCGTGAGCGCCCCCGCCCCTGCGGGCGACTACCTCGTCGTCGCAACGTTCGATGGCACCGTCCGGGCAATGGTGCCTGGCACCGCGGTCGCGCCCGGCGAGATCGAGCCCTGCGAGGACCTGCCCGAGCCGCCGCTGCCGGCCGACGCCGGGTGCTGCGGTTCCGGTGCCACCCGCCATCCTCAGGGCGCGAGCACCCTCGCCCTTCTCGTCTTCGCCGTCCTTCATCTGCGGTGGCGACGACGCGCTTGCGCGAGGTGAGTCAGATCCCGGTGAAGCGCAGGGCGCCGATGGCGATGCCCGCCGGCGCGCCCGGCGTCCACTGACCGGCAACGCCGACCGGCGGTTGGAGCGAAGCCTCCACACGCAGCACGTTGAGCCCGACGTCACCCTCGATGTTCCACTCGATGGCGTGGGTGGCTGGCACCGCCGTCAGCGACGCGCGCGCGACCACGTCGCCGTTCCACCGCACGACGAGGTCGACGGGCGCGCCCCCCGCGGGCGCGTTCGGTGCCACCCACAGGCTCAGCCGCTGCGGCGTCGGGAGCAGGTTGGGCACGAGAATCTCGGCCACCGGCGCAGTCGTCCATCGGATCGCTCGCCCCGGCCCCGACTGCGGTGGGCCCAGCCCCCGGATGACGTACGGCCCGGCCCCGTTACCGCCGAGGTCCCACGACGCTCCCTTTCCCGCGATGGACGCGCGCGTGTAGTCGGTGGCTGGCACCCACGGGTAGTCGCCAACGACATGGTCCCATCGCTGCGGGTGCAGGCCATGGCGTAGCCAGAGCATGGCGCTCGCCGGCAACGCGAACGGGTTGCCGATCGCGCGGTAGATCGGCTGTGCCACCGCAGCCATCGGCCCGGGCACACCGCGGCAGCAGATGGGCCCGGCGCGACGTTCCGGCGCCCGACCGCGCTTGAAGTTCGTCACCCAGCCGAGGTTCCACGCGACGAACCAGCCGAGCATCAGCACCGCAACGCCATGCCACACGACGCGTGGCACGCGCCGCCAGCGGGCGACCGCCCGGCCGAGCACGTACATCCATGCGGCGAGCCCGACCACGAGCGGCATCGTCATCGAGCAGAGGCGGCGCTGCCCGAAGCTCGCCGACGACCACCAGTCGTGGACGATGCTGTTGGCATAGACCTGGATCGCGACGGCCGCGAGTAGCCCGATCGCCACCACCCGAGCGCGCGGGCCGAGCCGGGTGCCAGCCACCGCCATGATCACGAGGCCGAGGACGCCCGCGTATGCGATCGGCGTCGTGGAGAACCACCCGTTTCGCGACGAGAAGAGCAGCTCCGCCACCATCGGATGCGCGGGTCGCGTGAAGTTGGGGCCCTGCGGCAGGCCCGTCCACGTTCCGTACACGAGCTCCCACGCGATGAACTGCGGAATGAGCACGATCAGCGCAACGACCAGGACGGTCGTCGCCCGCGCGATCAGCCGCGCCCGCCACGACCACGGCTTCGCCTCGCCGGCCGGTGCCACCCACCCGATCGCGAGCACCTCGACTACCACGACGATGCCGAGGCCCAGCTCCTGCGAGCGGATGAGCGACGCGAGCCCGAGCAGCCCCCCGAGGCCGATCCACCGGCGCCATCGGAGCTCGCCGAACGTGACGGCCCAGACCGCCAGGAACAGCCCGGCACCCGCCGCGTCCATCGCGTGCCCGTAGCTCGGCATGTACGTCGCGTAGTAGGTCACCGACGTTCCGAGCAGCACCGCCGCGCCCGCCCACGCTGGCGCCCAGGTGCCACCCACGCGCCGCCGGAAGGCCCAGACACCCAGGATCGCGGCGAGGCACCCGAACACCACGCTCGACGCGAACACGATCCGGTGGTGCCAGATGGTGTACCCGTGCATCTGGATGTCGGCCCCGCCCGCGTTGGCAACCACGGCCCCGCCGTGCGCCGCCGCGAGCAGCGGCGACCAGACGAGCGCCGGACCGATCGGATGAGGGATGCCCTTGCGCCCGGTCTGCGTCCGCGGCTGCGAGAAAGGATCGCCGAACCGCGCGAGGTCGTTATCGAAGACGAGGTCCTGGTCGAAGACCAGCGAGCGCGCCATCAGGTACAGCAGGTGTCCGTCACCACGCGCCAGCACCGGGCGATACCGCCCGTCGCCGCGCGGCGAGCGTGGGTCGCCGCCCATGTCACTGTTCGTGCAGTACATCAGGCCCACGACGAGGCAGGCCGCGACGATCACGAGCCGCGGCGCGTGCCCCAGCCCGGCACCGATGCCTCCGAGCGCGCGCAATCGCGTCCAGCGCGGCCTGGTGCTCACGGCGTCATCGTACTGCCCCCGCTCGCGCGCGCACCCGCGCGGCGCGTACTATATAGAGGACGTGATCGGCCCTCGCGATCGGGTGACACCGTAGTGGACCGCCTCCGTCGCGCCGCCGTCTGGATCGCGCCGAGCGTCGCCATGGCCGCCTTCGCGGCGGTGGTGGCGGCGTTCCACGACGAGGTCGGCTCGTACGCCGGTGCCACCCGCTTCGCCGCAGGCGCCGGCTTCGCCGTGCTCGTGGCGTGGCCCGCGCTGTTCGTCATCTCCGCCTTCACCCGTGTGATCACGCACGTCTGGCAACCCGGAGCGCTCGCGGCCTCGCTGACCGACCCGGGCGGGGGCGCGCCCCGTCTGGCGGCGTGGCTCCTCGCGATCGTGCTCGGCGCCGCGCTGCTCTCGATGATCAGCCATCAGGTCGTCTGGGTCTTCTGGCGCGCGACCGCGTTCAAGCCCCGTTCGATGTCGATGGCGCTCGGGCCCGTCATGATCGTGGTGGTCGCCATCGTCGTGCTCCTGACCCGCGTGATGGCAGCCGGCCTCGCCGCCGCGCTCGCCCGCCTCGAGGCGAGACTGGCCGCGCGCCGCGGTCGCGCGTGGCTGACACCCACGCGCGTGCTCGGGCTGGCCACCCTCGCCGCCGCGCTGGCCGCGTGGATCGGCTGGCACCTCGCGATCCGCAAGCAGTTCGCCAACGTGTCCTTCGCTGGCCTCGCCTTCCCGCTCCTCGCGATCGGCCTCCTCGTCGCCGCGCACGTCGCATGCGCCATCTTCCCGACCCGCGCGCGGCGCGTGCGCATCGCCGCCGCGTGCGCCGCCGTCGCCCTGGCAACCGGACTGGCCGGCACCGCGCTCTGGGCGCGGCAGAGCCGCCCGACGATGGTGCTGAGCCTCTGGGGCGCCGACGCGTTCAGCGGCGACGCGATCGACCTCCTCTACAACCTGTACGCGATCCGCGACGACGTCCCGATGTCGGACCTGACACCCGCGCCGCGTGCCGGTGCCACCCGCCGCGACGTCCTGCTCGTCACCATCGACACGTTCCGACCCGACCGCATCCGCCCCTACGGCGGCCCAGTCGCGACGCCCACGCTCGCCGCCCTTGCCGGGCGCGGCATGGTCTTCGAGTGGGCGTTCGCGCCGTCGAACGTCACGCGCCGCTCGATGCCGGCGATCGCGACGGGCCTGGCACCGACCCGCATCCGCGGCCGGGTCAGCGGCTGGGCGCTGCGCATGGACCCGCGCCACGTCACGCTGGCCGAGCGCCTCCGCGCCGGCGGGTACGCGACGACCGGCCTCTTCTGCTGCGAGGGCTTCTGGGAGCGGCGACGCCGGCTCGGGCTCGACCGCGGCATCGACGACCTCTTCATCCGCCACGATGCCCAGGACCTCGTCGCCGCGTACCGCGCGCGCGTCGCGGCGCGCCGCCCCGGCGGCCCCCCGACGTTCACGTGGATCCACTTCATCGAGCTCCACGAGTGGGCCGGCGGGAATCCGGACCTGTCGCCCGAGCGCCGCCGCGTCTACGACGACCTCCTGGCGCAGGTCGATCGCTGGGTCGGCGAGCTCGTCGAGGCCAACGAGACACTGCCCCCCGAACGTCAGCCGATCATCATCATCACCGGCGACCACAGCGAAGCGTTCGGCGAGCACGGCCAGCCGTTCCACTCCACCGATCTCTACAACTCCCAGATCCGTGTGCCGCTCATCGTCGCAGGGCCCTCGGTGTCAGCCACCCGCGTGCACGAGCCGGTGGCCCTCGTCGACCTGGCACCGACGATCCTCGAGCTCGCCGGGTTCGTCGCGCCGTCGTTCCCGCAGATGGACGGCCGGTCCCTCGCCGACCTGATCACGGGCGCGCGCCGGCCGAACCCGGAGGGTGGAACCGCCTACGCCGCCACGATCGAGGACCGCTATGTGCGAGATCGGCGCAGCGCGCTCGTGAGCGGCCGGTGGAAGCTCATCCATCAGCTCGGGCGCTGGGAGCTCTACGACCTGCGCACCGATCCCAACGAGATGCGCGATCTCGCGCACGGCGACGCCGCCCGGCTCGCCGAGCTCCAGGCGCTCATGCGCGCGCGCTGGGAACGCGATCGGGTGGCACCGTTCCGCTGAGCGGAGCGTCAGCGCCGAGCGCGGAGCTCTGCGTAGTCCAGGAAGACCACCTGCCCCTTGCGGCCCGCCGGCACCACGACCTCGACCCAGTGCCGCCCGGGTGTCAGCCGGACGGCGGCGTCGCGCACGACCACGGCCCATGCCGGCGCCGCGGTGTCATGCGCCTCCACCACCTCGACGCCGTCGACGTGCACGCTCACCGCCGCCCCGCGCGGATGGTGCGCGAAGGCGAGCGCGAGCGTCATGTCGCCCGCGTCCGCCGCCAGCGCCCACACCGGGAACCCGAAGCGGGCCGGCCCGTCCACGTCGAAGCGCAGCGCCTCGCCACCCGACAGTGCCAGGTTCCCGACGTGCGGCGCGGGCACCCGGTGCCCGAAACCGCCGCGCGCCCGCTCGAGC
>JAIOII010001426.1 GCA_019912685.1 Kofleriaceae bacterium | reverse complement strand
CGCCGAGGTCCGGCGCCTCGCCGAGCAGCTCGATCACCTCGTCCGCGACGTCCGTGGGCTCGAGCATGACCTCGAGCGCGGCCAGCGTGCGCAGCTCCTCGGCGGTGAGCGCCAGCGTGCGCTCGCTGTAGCCGGCGGCCTGCACGACGACGACGCGCGCCGTGTCGGACACCTCGAACCGACCGCCGGCGTCGCCGAGGACGACGTCGTCGCCGGTGAGGATCAGCGCGTCGGCGATCGGCCGCCCGGTCCGGGCGTCCTTCACCATGCCGGGCAGCGTGCCGGCCTGCGCGAGCGACGCGCTCGCGCACAGGACGGCGGCGACGGTGCCCCAGCGCCGCGTGGACATGCGGCCCCGAGGATAACGACGCGCGCACCGCGCGCCACGGCAAACTTATGCCGTTGCCGACTTCTGCAGGAGGTAGGTCCGGATCAGCTCGTCGAGGTCGCCATCGAGCACGTCATCGACGCGGCTCGTCTTCAGATCTGTGCGGTGATCTGCCACCTGCTGGTACGGAAACAACACGTAGCTGCGGATCTGGGAGCCCCATTCGATCTTGAGGCGCGCCTTGGCCTCCTCGGCGGCCTTGGCCTCGCGCTTGGCGACCTCGTACTCGTAGATCCGCGCGCGCAGGAGCTTGAACGCCCGGTCCTTGTTGGCGTGCTGGCTGCGCTCGTTCTGGCACTGCACGACGATGCCGGTCGGCGCGTGCGTGATGCGCACCGCCGAGTCGGTCTTGTTCACGTGCTGGCCGCCGGCGCCGCCCGCGCGGTACGTGTCGATGCGCAGGTCGCCCTCGTTGATCTCGACCTTGATGTCGTCGTCGATGTCGGGCGTGACGCGGATCGCCGCGAACGACGTCTGTCGCCGCCCCTGCTGATCGAAGGGCGAGACGCGCACGAGGCGGTGCACGCCGTCCTCGGCCTTGAGCAGGCCGTAGGCGTAGTCGCCGTCGACCATGATCGTCGCGCCCTTGATGCCGGCCTCCTCCGCGAAGGTCTCCTCGAGCACCTCGGTCTTCCAGCCCTTGCGCTCGCAGTAGCGCAGGATCATGCGCATCAGCATGTGCGCCCAGTCGCTCGCGTCGACGCCGCCGGCGCCGGCCGAGATCTCGAGGATCGCGCCCGAGGCGTCGAACTCGCCCGGCAGCATGCGCTTGAACTCGAGGTCGTCGAGGGCGGCCTTCGCCTTCTCGACCATCTCGACGGCTTCCTTGCCCGACGGCTCGTCGCTCGCGTCCTCGGCGAGCTCGAGGAGGACGAGGGCGTCCGACAGCGCCTGGACCTGCGCGTCGTAGGCGCCGACCAGGTTCTTGAGCCGCTTCTGCTCCTTGAGCAGCGTCTGCGCGCGCTCGGGTTTGTCCCAGAAGCCCGGCTCTCCGGACAGGTGCTCGAGCTCCTCGATCCTCAAACGCTTGGGATCGAGGTCAAAGCAACCTCCGGAGCGACTCGGCCTTGTCCGAGAGCTCCTTCACCTGGCGACGCAGCGCCTGACCATCGACGGTCTCGAGCGGCATGACGCGCGTCTATACCCTGTCGCGGCGCAGCTTGACAAGCTCGCCGGCGCCGCCCTTGCCGAGCGGCACCGGATAGTTGCCCGTGAAGCAGGCCGAGCAGTAGCCGGCGCCGCAGCCGGTGCCGTCGGGCGCGGCCCCGGCGCCCACCGCCGCCATCATGCCCTCGTGCGTCAGGTAGCCGAGCGAGTCGCACGTCACGTAGCGCACGATCTCCTCGAGCGAGTGCGACGCGGCGACCAGCTCGCTGCGCGTCGGCGTGTCGATGCCGTAGTAGCAGGGGTTCGTCGTCGGCGGCGCCGAGATGCGCAGGTGCACCTCGCGCGCGCCGGCGGCGCGCAGCATCTTGACGATCTTGCGCGAGGTGGTGCCGCGCACGAGCGAGTCGTCGACGACGACCACGCGCTTGCCGTCGACCACCGAGCGCACGGGCGACAGCTTGAGGCGGACGCCGAAGTGACGGATCGAGTCCTGCGGCTCGATGAAGGTGCGGCCGACGTAGTGGCTGCGGATGAGCCCGAGCTCGAACGGGATCCCCGCCTGCTTGGCGTAGCCGATCGCCGACGGCACGCCCGAGTCCGGCACCGGGATGACGACGTCGGCGACCGCCGGCTGCTCCTCGGCGAGGCGCATGCCCATCTTCTCGCGCGCGCGGTAGACGCTCTTGCCGTTCACCAGGCTGTCGGGGCGCGCGAAGTACACGTGCTCGAACACGCAGAAGTGCGTCGGGGATGACTCCGCCCCCTGCAGGCGGAAGCTCCGCAGGCCGCCGCCGTCGACCACGACCAGCTCGCCCGGCTCGACGTCGCGGATGTACTCGGCCTCGATGAGATCGAACGAGCTCGTCTCCGACGAGAGCACGTAGCCGTCCTTCAGACGCCCGATGACGAGCGGGCGGAAGCCGTGGGGATCGCGCACGCCGATGAGCTTGTCGTCGGCGAGGACGACCAGCGAGTAGGCGCCCTGCACCTGGCGCAAGGCCGACAGGAGCCGCTGCACCGGATCGAACTCCGGCACCTTGGCCATCAGGTGGACGATCACCTCGGTGTCGCTCGTCGTCTGGAAGATCGAGCCCGCAGCCTCGAGCCGCGTGCGCAGCTCCTCGGCGTTCACCAGGTTGCCGTTGTGCGCGATCGCCACCGAGCCGCCCGCGTAGTCGAACAGGAACGGCTGCGCGTTGCGCAGCTCCGAGCTGCCCGCCGTCGAGTAGCGGACGTGGCCGATCGCGGCCGCGCCGGGCAGCCGGGACAGGGTCTTCTCGTCGAAGACGTCGGACACGAGGCCCATGCCGACGTGGCGGCGGAGCCCGCGGTCACCGGCGACGACGCCTGCCGATTCTTGCCCGCGGTGCTGGAGCGCGTGCAGCCCCAGGTACGCGATGTTGGCGGCCTCGTCGTGTCCGTGGATACCGAAGATGCCGCACATGGCCCCTCTGGTACCACGCCGGTCTCTACGGGCCAAGCCCGCCGACAGGCCGCCGCGGTGGTCCGCGATCGCCCGAAACCTTGTGCGTTCCCGTGACTTGCCCGACAATGTGCGCCAGTGGTTGCGAAGGTCCTCTGGCGCGACGCCCAAGGCATCGAGGGCACGATCGAGCTCGGTGCAGGCGAGATCAAGATCGGCCGCGCCATGGACTGCGCGATCCGCACCGACGACGCGATGGTGTCGCGGCATCATGCACGTCTCATCTGGGGCGGGGGCGGTTATGTCCTCGAGGACCTCGGAAGCGCGAACGGCGTCTTCTACCAGGAGCAGAAGGTCCAGAGTCACCTGCTCAAGCACGGTGACGCCGTGCGCTGCGGCAGCCTGTGGCTGCGCTACGTCGACACCGCGCAGCTCGGCGGGCCCGACGCCGGCTCGCAGCCGGCACCGCCGCCGGTCTCGCAGCAGCCCCACGCGGCGCCCATGATGCAGCACCCGGGCATGGGCGCGACGCAGGCGCACAGCCCGACGAACCAGGCGATGCAGGCGG
>JAIOII010001425.1 GCA_019912685.1 Kofleriaceae bacterium | reverse complement strand
CAGTTCGCGCTGCCCGAGGCGCTCGACGAGCTGCGCGGCCACCGCAACCCGCCGGTGACGCCGGAGCTCTGCAAGGTCGCCGCCACCGACCCGCTCAACCTCGCCGGCATCCTGTCGCCGGGCGCCCGCGTGCCCGCCGTCCTCGGCAACGCCGTCCTCTACCGCGACGGCGTGCCCATCGCGTCGCTCGAGTCGAGCGAGGTCGTCGTCCGCGCGACGCTCGAGCCGGGCGCGCGCGTCGACGCCGACCTGACGTATCATGCGCCACCACGCCACGCGGCGCCGATGCCGCAGGCGTCGTTGCCGCTGTGATCACGTCGACCTCCTTCTCTCTCGCCTGGCTGGGCTCGTGGCTCCGGCGCTGGCCGAACGGGTTCATCGTCGCGTTCGTCGCGCTCCAGCTCCTCCTGCCGCTCCACTACTACCTCGTGCGCCTCGACGCGCACGACGAGCGCTTCGCGTGGCGCATGTTCTCGCCGACGCGGATGGTGCAGTGCCAGGTCGACTTCACCGTCGACGGCCAGGCGATCGCGGCGGGGCGCGAGTTCCACACCGCCTGGGGCGAGATCGCGGTGCGCGGCCGCCGCGTCGTCGTCGAGGCGATGGGCGCGCACCTGTGCCGCAAGCACCCGGACAAGGCGGTCGTCGCGCGCCTCGCGTGCAAGCCGATCGTGTCGCGCACGAGCCTGGAGCCGCCGCCTCCCAGGATGTCGCGCGCGGCGTGGCTGCGCGGGCCCGCCTACCACATGGGCGGCTTCAACCTGTGCGAGATCCCGGAGCTGTGAGTGGCGAAGCGCGCGCACCCGAAGAAGACGAAGCGCGCGAAGCCAGCGCGTGAGCAGGCGCCGAGCGCGGCGGCCACCGCCGGGGTGACCGCGGTCGACAACTCCGACCGATCGGGCACGGGCACGGGCACGGGCACACACGCGAAGGGTGGCTGGTTCGCCCTCGAGATCTCGTGGGCGAAGCTCGTCGTCTTCCGCGTCGTCTTCTTCGGCCTCATGGCGGTCGACGCGTTCCTCCAGCTGCCGCACGCGTCGCGCTACGGCGCCGGCGGCTTCAACGTGCCGCACTTCACGTGGCTGCCGCTGCCCGAGCCGGGCCGCGCGAGCATCACGTTCGTCCACGGCGCGCTCGCGATCCTGTTCGCCCTCGTCGCGCAGGGCGCGCTCGCCCGCGTCGCGCTGCCGCTCGCTGCCGCCCTCTACGGCTGGGCGTACTTCTCGAGCCAGCTCGACTCGTACCAGCACCACTACCTCATGTGGCTCTTGCTCGTGATCCTGTGCTTCGCGCCGCGCGCGCCGGATCCGCTCCCCCGGGGCGCCGCGCCCGACGCGCCCCGCAGCGTCGCGAGCTGGGCGATCCGCCTCGCCCTCGTCCAGTGCTCGATCGTCTACCTGTGGGCGGCGATCGCCAAGATGACGCCCTTGTGGCTCGACGGCACCGCGCTCTACATCCAGGTCCGCGACGGCTGGGCCCGCGAGCTGATCGAGTCGATCGGCTTCGCGCGCGTCTCGTGGCTGGTCCTCGCCGCCGAGCTCTTCCTCGCCGCCGCCCTGTGGTTCCGGAAGCTGTGGCTCCCCGGGTTCGTCGCCGGCGTCGGGCTCCACGTCGGCATCGAGACGATCGGCCTCGAGATCGGCCTCTTCTCGTACCTGATGATCGCCGTCTACCTCCTGCTCCTGCCCGACGTCCTCTTCGCGCGCTCCGCGGCCTGGCTCGCGCCCCGCGTGCGCGGGAAGCTGCCGCCCGTCCTGCATCACGCCGCCTGGCCCGCGGCGGTCGCCGCGCTCGTCGCCGCCCTCCTGCTCGTGCCGCTGCCGCTCGGCGCGCCGCTCGCGTTCGTCGCGGTGATCGCCGCGGGCCAGGCGGCGTGATGCAGGACGGGCGGCAGCTTCCCGCGCACGCGGGGCGCGAGCCAGGCCGCGGAGCGCGCGAAGAGGCCGTCGGGCAGGAGCAGGAGGTAGGCGGCGATCAGCAGGTACGAGAAGAGGC